>JBLRXC010000018.1:0-36020 GCA_047920975.1 Bacteroidales bacterium
ACGACTGGTCGGCAGGAGAGATCAAGGTAGCTAATACCCTAATAAACCAATGGGAAGAATTAACATTCGACTTTTCGAATTCCCCCAACCCACCTGCAGAATTTGGTGGATTGAAAAGAATTGCCATTTTCCCCGATTTTGATAAATCCATTTATCCTATACCAGTCCTTGGGCGTGCCAAGAGCCTCTTCCTTTCCCTGAGGCAGCAAAGCGAGCTGGGAGACTTTTGCCGATACAAACAGCATGGCTGAAGAATTCTTACAGGCGGCCACACATGCTCCGCATCCAATGCATACGGCAGCATCAAATGCATTATCAGCAGTTTTTTTACATACCGCGATATTATTGGCTTCCGGTGCTGAACCGGTATCCACCGAAACAAAACCACCGGCGGTGATGATCTGGTCGAAAGCAGAGCGGTCGACCATCAAATCTTTGATCACGGGAAAAGCTTTTGCACGCCAGGGCTCAACAACGATGGTTTCACCATCCTTAAAAGAGCGCATCCGTAACTCGCATGTGGTGGTTTTCTTTTCAGGACCATGCGGATGGCCGTTGATGTACATGCTACACGAGCCGCAAATACCTTCCCGGCAATCGTGATCAAAAGCAACAGGCTCCTTCCCTTCTGAAGCAAGTTTCAGATTGAGAGCATCCATCATTTCAAGGAAACCCATCTCGGGCGCAACATGATCAAGTTCGTACGTTTCGAACCTGCCTTTGGTTTTGGCACTTTTTTGACGCCATATTTGAAGTTTGATCTTCATAGTCTGTAAATTTTCAACTTTATTTTTTCCGTTAAATCCCTGAGCGGCTATTTATAGCTTCTTTCCTTCAATTCAACATTTTCGAAGGTAAGTTCTTCCTTATGAAGCAGCGGATCAATGTTTTCGCCCTGATACTCCCAGGCTGAAACATAGGTAAAATGGACATCATCCCGTTTGGCTTCGCCTGTTTCAGTCTGGCTCTCTTCACGAAAATGTGCACCACAACTTTCAGTTCTGTCTAACGCATCCAGGAACATCAGTTTACCCACCTTAAAGAATCCGATCATTCTGCCTGCTTTTTCCAGTTCCTGGTTGAGTTCATCGGCTGTGCCGGTGACCAGCAGGTCGGACCAGAACTCTTTTTCCAGGTCTTCGAGCATCTTCATCCCCTCTTTCAGTCCGGCCTCATTGCGAAACATTCCACAGTGGTCCCACATGATCTTACCCAGCCGCCTGTGAAAAGTCGCCGGCGTTTGTTTGCCCCTGATGGATATCAACTTTGCGATCAGATCCTGAACCTCTTGTTCCGCCTTTTCAAATTCCGGTAAATCGGTCTTGATTTTAGGAACCTTTATCTGATCCGACAAATAATCGGTAATGGTATTGGGTATGATAAAATAACCATCACCGGCACATTGCATCAGAGAGGCAGCACCCAGTCTGTTGGCACCGTGAACACTGAAGTTGGCTTCGCCAATAGCAAACAATCCCGGGATGGTGGTCATCATGTTGTAGTCAACCCACAACCCACCCATTGTATAGTGGCCGGCAGGATAGATCCGCATCGGTTCCCTGTAAGGATTGGTTCCGGCAATTTTTTCATACATCTCAAACAGATTGCCATATTTATCTTCGATCGCCTTCTTGCCCTGTTTGTTGATGGCATCTTTGAAATCCAGATAGACACTCAATCCGGTTTCTCCCACACCATATCCTGCATCACATCTCTCCTTTGCAGCGCGTGAAGCTACATCACGAGGCACCAGGTTACCAAAAGCAGGATAACGTCTTTCAAGATAGTAATCGCGCTCCTCCTCAGGTATATCATTGGGATGCCGTTTATCGCCTTTTTCTTTGGGAACCCAGACACGGCCATCGTTCCGCAACGATTCTGACATCAGTGTTAGCTTACTTTGGAATTCATTCAGCACAGGAATGCTGGTTGGATGGATCTGGATAAAACTCGGATTTCCAAAGAATGCTCCGTTCTTGTATCCTATCCATGCAGCTGAGGCGTTGCTGTTCACAGCCAGGGTCGACAGGTAATAAACCGTCCCATAACCTCCCGTTGCGAAAACAACAGCATGGGCTGCATGCCTTTCCAGTTCACCTGTAACCAGGTTCCTTGCGATGATTCCGCGTGCGCGGCCATCCACAATAACCAGTTCCAGCATTTCGCGCCTTGAATACATCGTTACGGCACCTTTTTCAATCTGCCGGCTCAGGGACGAATAGCCGCCCAACAAACATTGCTGGCCGGTTTGTCCCTTCGCATAAAAGGTTCTTGAAACCTGCACCCCGCCAAAGGACCTTGTGGTCAGCATCCCGCCATAATCACGGGCAAACGGAACGCCCAAAGCAGTATAATGGTCGATGACATCATTGCTTACTTCAGCAATGCGGTAAACATCGGCTTCCCTGGAGCGGTAATCTCCACCTTTGATCATATCATAAAACAGGCGGTAAATGCTGTCGCCGTCATTCCGGTAGTTTTTTGCTGCATTGATGCCGCCCTGGGCGGCAACGCTGTGCGCACGGCGAGGTGTATCCTGATAACAAAATACCTTGACATTATATCCCAACTCACCCAGTGAAGAGGCTGCCCCCGTGCCAGCCAGACCGGTTCCCACAACAATGATTTCAAGCTTCTTCTTATTGGCAGGATTTACCAGTTTTTGCTGCGCTTTGTATAGCGTCCACTTTTCGGCCAACGGACCAGCGGGTATTTTTAAATTTAATTTTGTCATATCGTGATTTGTTTTCTTCTGATTAATAATTACCGAAATAGATCGTCAGCGGGATCAGACTGAATCCAATCGTCAGTATGATTGAAATGACCGTACTTAAAAATTTGATGGCAGGTGTATAGGTTTCATGTGACCACCCCATGGACTGAAATGCAGACTGAAATCCGTGATGCAGATGAAATCCAAGAAAGATCATCATGATAACATATCCGAACACATACAGGGGCATCCGGAACTTTTCGATCACCAATGCACCCAAATCATGATAGGACTTCCCATTGATAACAACATCATCAACCTGACCCAGGAATTTTGCCTTCACATAGAAATCAGACAAGTGGATCACCAGAAAAATGAAGATAAGCACGGCTGTGTGAATCATAAATTTTGAAAACGGAGAGGTGTGCGACCAACCCTCTACCTTGTATTTATCCGGTCGTGCCATCCAGTTCTGGACCTGCAGCACCAGTCCGTAAACAATATGGACGATAAACCCGCCAAAAAGCACGATTTCAAATATTTTAATCAACGGGTTTGTACCCATAAAGTGAGCAGCTATATTAAAAGCATCCCGCCCGGGCAACAAAACAAGCAGGTTAATACCCATATGAACAAACAGGAATGAGATCAGGAAAAGGCCTGCCAGCGCCATCACAAACTTTTTGGTGAGTGATGATTGAGTGAATGTTTTACCCATGATATATCAGTGTATTATTTATTTTCTCACAATGAATGCCTTGTGATCCGGCAAACAAGCAAAAATAAATTTAAATTCATATCGCATGCACTAAATTTTGATATTTGCGGTAATTTTTATGGAATATAAATTAGTCGGCGTTTGAAATGAAAAAAATCAATATTGACCCCCGTTTTTTTACGAACAACAGAGCCGGGTTATCGGCAAAATTGAAACCCAACACACTTGCATTGATCATTGCCGGAGACGTTTTGACCCGGAACGGAGACCAGTCTTTTCCATACCGGCAAGGCAGTGACCTGTTTTATTTCACGGGTATCTCCCAGGAGAAAACCATCCTGTCCATCTGCCCCGACCATCCCGATGAAAAGCTCAGGGAGGTTATTTTTTCCATTGAACCTGATGAAACCCTGGAAACCTGGACAGGTCATAAACTGACCAAAAAAGAAATTGAGACCCTGTCGGGTGTAAAGACTGTGAAATGGCTTTCAGATTTCGAAATGACGCTCCGGGATATGGCCCTTCATGCTGAGCATATCTGTCTGAACCTGAATGAATATGCGAAGTACCAGACAGATTTGGTTTACAGTGATTACCGGCTCGCAACTGAAGTCAGGAGAATGTTTCCGGCACATCAGTACTACAGGCTTGCTCCCCTGATTACAGCACTGCGGCTTGTCAAAAAACCGGAAGAGATCGAACTGCTTAAAAAGGCTTGTGAAATAACCGGAGCAGCATTCAGAAGGATACTGAAATTTGTCAGACCAGCCATCTGGGAGTATGAGGTTGAAGCAGAAATAACCCATGAATTTATAAGCCAGGGAGCCGCAGGCCATGCATACCAGCCCATTGTGGGATCAGGGAAAAATGCGCTTGTCCTTCATTATATCGAAAACAGTGATGTTTGTCGTGAAGGTGACCTGTTACTGATGGATTTCGGGGCAGAATACGGCAATTATGCTGCCGATTGCTCAAGGACGATACCTGTGAACGGAACCTTCACCCCTCGACAAAAGGCATGTTACGAAGCCGTACTCCGGGTTCAGAAAGAGGCTGAAAAACTATTTATTCCCGGAAATACCATTGATGAGGTAAACAAAGTGGTGTGGAAAATGATGGAAAAGGAGATGATCAAACTTGATCTTTTTAAAGATGATGATGTGCAGAGCCAGAATCCGGAGCGACCATTGTATTTCAAATACCTCATGCATGGGGTGACGCATTTTATTGGGCTCGATGTGCATGATGTGGGAGGGAAATACCAACCCTTTGAGGAAGGGATGGTACTTACACTCGAACCAGGCATATACATCCAAGAGGAAAATATCGGGATCCGGATCGAGAACAATATCATGGTAGGAAACCCTCCGGTTGACCTGATGGCCTCCATTCCAAGGGAGCCTGATGAGATTGAGGCACTGATGCGGAAATGATCAAGACCTTTTGATATATTCGAAATTCCGTAAAGAACTAACACCCGGCAATTTTGTTTACATTGCATGGACAATCTCCCTGACCATCTGGTGCTTTTTGATGGCGTGTGCAACCTCTGTAACCGCGCTGTAAGATATATCCTGAAACACGACAAGAAAGACCGGTTCCGCTTTGCCTCCCTGCAATCCAGTGTTGCAGAACAGATCAGGGACGATCTGAACATTCCTGAAAATACGGACAGCATCATCTATTTGCGGAAAGGAAAAACTCACGTTCACTCCACCGCAGCCCTTAAGATCGCAAAAGATCTGGGTGGGGGTCATCGTCTCTGGTGTGTGCTGATAATCGTCCCCAAACCGGTCAGGGATTTTTTTTATGGAATCATTGCCAGGAAACGTTACTCATGGTTCGGCAAAAGGGATTCATGTTTGATTCCCGGAAAGGAAGAAGCGGGAAGGTTTATTGCCTGATCAATCCGGAAGACTTTATCCTTTAAAGACATAATTGCCATCACGGTGCATTTTCCATAATTTCCTGAAGCTTTTTCCGAGATTCCTGATGATATCTCCGGCAATAAGCGCCTCATGCCCGAATTTCCGGGCGGCAAGATCTCCTGCCAGTCCGTGAATAAATACACCCAAAATGGAAGTCTCACGTGATGAATAACCCTGCGCACTAAGACCAAGTAAAATACCGGTGAGCACATCCCCGCTTCCGCCGGTGGCCATGCCGGGATTCCCGGTTGAGTTAAACCAGCATGTTCCATCGGGTGTGGTGATGGCAGTGTGTCCTCCTTTCAATACAACGAAAACACCATATCTGACAGAAAATTCACGCTGTTTTTTATTCCTCTCAAAATCGTTGGCAGATTTACCAACCAATCGTTCAAACTCTTTGATGTGTGGTGTAAAAATACTGTTTGGCCGGATGAAGGATAACCAGGTTTTGTTTTCTGAGAGGATATTGATCGCATCCGCATCAAATATGAGCGGGATGCCAGCGTCTTGAATCAGCAATTTCAATGCCTGCACTGTTTTTGGGTCAGTTCCGATGCCCGGGCCAATGGCTATCGCATGATAAATATCGAGACTGGGGTGCCGGGAGAAAACTTTTTCATTTTCATCGAAGCTAAGCATAGCCTCAGGGATTGCAGTCTGCAGGACCATATTCCCGGTATGGGGAATATGCGCAGTAATCAAACCTGCACCTGCACGAAGTGCAGCCTCTGAAGCCAGCACGGCTGCTCCCATCTTGCCGTAACTGCCGGCGATCAGCAGACCGTGACCAAATGTGCCTTTGTGTGAGAATCTTTTCCGTGATCTGAGGATCGTATAACAATCATACGAAAGGATATATTGGTTCTCCACCTCCACTTTTTCAATGAAGCCGGGATGTAAACCTATGTCCAGGACTTCCCACTGACCAACGTACGGGTCATTTTCGGGGAAAAGAAACCCCAGTTTCGGAAACTGAAAAGTAAGCGTATAACCAGCCCTTACAATCTCTCCTTCACTACCTGGGTTGGATTGATCGCAAAAAAACCCGGAAGGTACATCCACTGCAATAACAGCAGCTCCACTGGCGTTGATTTGTCTGATCACCCTGCCAGCCAACCCCTTTACAGGCCGTGTGAGCCCTGAACCAAAAAGGGCATCCACTATGACCGTCTCTCTCTCAATCTCAGGAATTTTATCCTGATCGGTAAGCTCTGATATTCTCAGTTTGGTAATCTGTTTAGCCCTTTCATAATTGGTTTGGCAGGAGGGCGACATCGTTTCGGAATACCTGACCACGAAAACCTCCGGAACAAAGCCCAGTCCGCATAACAGGCGGGCCAGGGCAAAACCGTCACCGCCATTGTTGCCCATCCCGCAAAAAAAAAGGATTTTCCTTTCCGGACTTACCTCTGCCGAGATCCAGTCGCATAACTCCTGCGCTGCCCTTTCCATCAGGTCAATATCAGAAACTGGTTCATGGGCGATGGTATAGGCATCTGCCTCCCTGATCTTTTCAATGGGTAGGATTTTCATATAAATCGATTGAATGAATATGATCAATCACTCTTTTGATGATGAGATGATTGTTTTTGTTTTCCCAGTACTCACCCTGGGTTTTTGGGTTAATTACCACATCGGGCAGTAATCCGTTCCTGTCATGGTTCTTGTCGAATGCATAATTCAGGACTGTTGACAACCTCAACCTGAGTTTTGTAACCGGAAGTTCGTAATGATTGCTGTTTGCATATTGGGTTGTCCGGCTAAAGGTCTCTTCACCGTAAATGCGCCGTGCAATATTGTTATAGCGCATGATATCTGCAAATCTGACTGCTGCATTGGCTGTTGCGGAACCTGTAATGAGATAAATATCTCCGAAAAACTTATTGTTACGGTCCATATCGGAATACTTTCCGGAAATATAATCCCTATGTTTCATTCTCTTTTTGATGTATTTACCCGGATCCTGAGGCTCATCATGGTACTGATATAACCACAGCTTTCCGTCATGCAGAAAATTCAGCAATACTACCCAAAACATATCATGCGACCAGGAACAATCTGCAATATCAATGATCAGCCCTTTGGGGTTTAAATCATTAATGTTCCTGAAAACCAGGTTGACAGACGTCAGATTTGTTTCCATGTTCGGTAAAGTTTTTATCCTGAGGACTGCAAAACCTGATTCCTCTTCCAGTGAAAACCAGTTGTCCTCAGCAGTCCTTCTCTCCGGATTCTTTGAAAAACCTATATCTCCAGGTTCTTTCAAATGAATTGTCAAACTGCTGATAACATTTAACCCGGATGGGTAGTACCGGATCTCAACCGAATCACGAAAACCATACAAAGCATAGAGTAAAAGCGCCTGATTACTCAGATTAAGAAATCCTGAACGGTGCTTGCTGAAATAATAATCGGCAGAGGATGAAGTGTGCCTGAATACATCTGCAGCGATTTGACTGACCGGTGTTTCATTGATTGAAGCAATCCTGCACCGGTTCAATTCAGGGTTGAACCCTGTAATGGAGGCGGTATCCTTATAAATCGCAATATTAAATGGCAACACAATATTCATTGCAAAGGTTTCATTACCTCTCCCGTGAAATTCAATTGCGCCATCAATGGCAAGGCCATAATATGAAGCATCATCCTGCAGACAGCGGATCAGTGGTGCTGTCAGAAAATAAAAAGACTGTCTGCTCATGGTTCCTTTTTCCTCAATTACTTTCTCTATACTATCGTAAAGACTGTAAAACCTCTCTTTCCCGGCATAAAGGAACCCATCACCTCCAAACCGTTTAAATTCAGCTTTGTTTCTGATAAAGGCGAGATCGGATTTCAGTTCATGGGCAGGAAATTCCTGATCAAGGATTGACATCAGAGCATCCTGGGCAAATACTGTAGTTACCATGATCAAACCAAAAAGGAGTCCGGATAGTTTTTTCATCAAATCTCAGTTCAGATATGATTAATGCTGCAGACTGACATTGGGCAGTTTGCAAAACCTGCAAATGATTAACTTACTTCCTTTATCACATAACAGTTCGCCAGAATATCATGCAGCGCCTGTTTTTTAATGGTAAAGCCTGCCATGATGTAACCGATCATCATGATCATGCCTGAAAGGATCTTTCCAAAATATCTTCCGGATGCCCTGGCAAACGAGATGCGGTTTCCGGAGTAATCGGTCACTTTAATTCTCAGCGCCAGCTTTCCAACGGTCCCCTGGTGTTTTGATGACTCCATCAGGGCATAATAAAGCCAGTTGATCAGTATTGAAATAAATACAACCGACATATACAACATAACAATTGATCCGATCATCGCCGGACTGGATTCTATATCGACCCCGGACTGCACCATGGTATAAAGAGAAACACCGAACAAGCCAAGCACAGGAATGATAAAGATAAAACTGAAAGCTGAGACGATAATATTGTCGATCAGATGGGCAATAAACCGCCACCAGAATCCAGCAAAAGTGACCCGGGCGGTTGTTTCAGACTGGGTAATTGTGGTATTTTCCATAATCATCTAATGTTAGGTTAAAAAAATGATGGTAAGGTTATGCCTTCCCAAATAATTAGTGTAAAATTAGAAAAATTAATGAAAGTGTAATGACCAATTATCAACTCTATGGCACCCATCATTTCTTAAGAGTGAATTGAATAGTGAACGCACCATAATTTCTCCCTGACTTCGAAACAGAGCATACATGTTTAGGCTGAAATATTACCTTTGCTGTAAATTCTCAGTCATGGCCAAAAAAAGGCGCGAAAAGATATTGTTTGAGCAGGTGGAGATCACGGATGCAGGATCAGAAGGGAAGGCCATAGGCAGAGTAAACAACAGGGTGATCTTTGTTCCATTTGTAGTTCCGGGGGATATTGCGGATATAGAAGCATATCCCAGACGGAAAGCCTATTTTGAAGGAAAAGCCATTAAATTCCATCATTACAGTGACCGCCGCACTGAACCACGGTGTGAACATTTTGGCATCTGTGGCGGATGTCGCTGGCAAAACATGAAGTACGAGCATCAGCTTTTTTACAAACAAAAACAGGTGGAGGATAATCTGACCAGGATCGGAAAACTTCAATTACCGAAAATAAGCACCATTCTCGCCTCCCCGGATATTTATCACTACCGGAATAAGCTCGAGTTTACCTTTTCGTCAAGACGTTGGTTCACAGAACCAGGCCGGAAGGATGATTTGAAACACGAGGATATGAATGGTCTGGGTTTTCACATACCCGGAATATTCGACAGGATTCTTGACCTCCGGAATTGCTACCTGCAGCCGCATCCATCCAATGAAATCCGCCTTTGGATAAAGGAATATGCTGATAAGAACCGGCTCTCTTTTTATGATGTCAGGAACCATACCGGATTTCTCCGTAATCTGATCATCCGGAACACTACGACAGGCCAACTGATGGTAATCCTGGTGGCGGCCTTTGATGATACAGAAACCATAGACCTGATGCTGTCGAATCTTGCAATGGCATTCCCATCCGTTACATCCCTGATGTACGTTATCAATCCAAAAAAAAATGACATCATTGCCGATCTTCCGGTACGGCTTTTCCAGGGACTTCCTTACATCACAGAAGAGATGGATGGCCTGAAGTTTAAGATCGGCCCGGTCTCTTTTTTTCAAACCAATCCGGTTCAGGCTCAAACCCTTTATAATACCGCCAGAAAATTTGCCTGCCTGACTGGAAAAGAACTTGTTTACGACCTTTACACCGGTACAGGGACCATTGCCAACTTTATAGCACACGATGTCAAACAGGTGGTTGGCATGGATTATATTCCTGAAGCCATTGCGGATGCACGGGAAAACGCACGTATGAACGGCATTGAAAATACTGTTTTTTATGCCGGAGATATCGCGAAAGATATCAATGACGCGTTTATCAGTCTTCACGGAAAACCTGACGTTGTGATCACCGACCCTCCCCGGGCAGGGATGCATCCAAAAGTGCTTGAACAACTTCTGGCAATAGCGCCTGAAAAGATTGTATACATCAGTTGTAATCCGGCAACCCAGGCCAGGGATGTGGCAATCCTTTCAGAAAAATACGACGTTGAAGAGATTCAACCTGTCGACATGTTCCCGCATACACAGCATGTAGAGAATGTCATGCTTTTACGGTCAAGGAATGGGTGATGATTTCTTTGGCTCTTGCTGCTAAACAATGTCCGTAAAAACATTTTAACACCTGCTTTTGGTCCGTTGGCTGAATGGAGCGCACGTTGCAATCCGGCTTGTTAATCTGCGCCGGAAAATTCACCAACTAAGTTCTTTGCTCAAAGCACTCTGCCATCATTCCTTCGACCTCAGCCTCTCAAGCGCCCTGAGTCTTTCAAGCAAAGGTGGGTGGGAATAATAAAAGAAAACATACGCAGGATGCGGCCGGAGGTTGCTCAAATGATTGACTGATAGTTTTTTAAGTGCCTCCTGCAGTGACCCCGGATCATAATTTTCGCCTGCGTAATGGTCCGCAGCAAATTCATTCCTTCTCGACAACATATTCATAAACAGTCCTAAAATCAGTGAAATTGGGCTGTATAACAATCCAAAAACGAGAATACCAAGGTGGAAGCTACCCTCTGATGCACCAAGTGCCTGGGAGAGGACAGGGTTTCCAATAAAAAGAGATAAGATGTAAAGCATCACACCGGTCTGTAATAACGAGATGGCAGTCCCCGTGAGTGTGTGCTTCTTTTTATAATGGCCGATCTCATGTGCCAGGATACCGACCAGTTCCTCTTCTGTATGGTCTTTCAGCAGCGTATCGAACAACACGATCCGTTTCCTGGATCCCAGGCCGGTAAAGTAAGCATTGGCTTTGGACGACCTTTTGGAGCCATCCATCACAAATATATTTTTCAGCTTAAATCCTACCTTACCGGCGAACGCTTCGATGGCCGCACGAAGATTTCCCTCCTCAAGCGGAACCTGTTTGTTGAACAGAGGAACGATAAGGTTCGAATAAAACATGGTCATAAAAATGGTGAACAGGCCAATGGCTGCCCATGCGATGATCCAGAACCATACTCCGGAAGTCATATAAATCCAGACGATGAGTGAAAGGATGCCACCGCCGATCACAGCACTTAGAAGCCAGCCCTTCAATTTATCCAGAACATAGGTTTTGGGAGTTGTCCTGTTAAAACCAAACTTCTCTTCGATCACAAAAGTGCTGTAAACTGAAAAGGGTGTTGACAGGATATCGGCTGCAAGTCCCAGGATACCGAAAAACAAGAGTGCCATCAGGATTGGATTCGTGGTGTAGGATCGCACGAAATCGTCAAGCCATGCAAACCCGCCCAAAAAAAGCATCAACAGCATACCCGCCAGACTAAATGTACTTGTGACCAAAGAAAAGCGGGTCTTTACCCTTTCATATTCCTGGGATTTTTTGTACTTTTTCGCATCGTAAATCCCTTTGAGTTCATCAGGAAGCTCGTTGCTCCACCAGGTCCGGTTCAGATAGTCGAGTATCCGCTCCAGCAGGTAATCAAAAAGGATAATCCCGATTATGATATAAAATATTGTTGTATCCATGATTTTCACTATAAAATGCAAAAATAGGATAATCCACTCAGCCGTCCGGGAGGAAAAATAACTCATTTTCAGCTAAATTATTAATTTTACCTCCGCAATAAAAGCTATGCGCAAACTATTGAAATTAGCGGCTCTTCTTTTGGTACTGATCCCGTTCACCGGTCTGTCCCGGGATGTCTTCAAAGGAGAGGTCCGTCATTGGTCGAAAAGTGATTTTATTGGTTTTGATCAGGTGGGCGATTGTCTTGCCAATACAGGCGATATTACTTCCATATTTGCCCGTTTTACCAATCAGGGACTGGTTCTGAGACTATCGTTTGATGACATGGTTGAAAGAAAATCCAACAAGGTTGTCCGTGACAATTTCTCCGGCAGAAACATTCGGGTTGCAATACATATCAGTAATGAAAAGCACAAACAAATCCTTGTCAGCCAAACAATACCTGTTGCAGAATTGTCAGTGAAGAGTACAGGTTATGAACTGTTAAGAACACCTGAGTCCAACCTGCTGGAAATTTTGTTTCCAGAAATCAGCAAGAGATCCATGGATGACCTTCTTTTTTCCGTTTCCATCCTTGCTGATGATCAGGTGGCAGATTCTTTCTTTACCAAAGTGGGTGATGCAGAAAATAGTGGCGGAAACTGTGCCTTTGTTCATCATGGCAATCAGGGGCTGACCTATACGGAGGTTTTTTATGGAAGTCCATGGGGAAGCAGTGGCATGGCAGGAAGTGGTTTTGATGAAATACTGGAGGTGCATGAAGCAACATTGATCCCAGGTAATTTCCACATGTCAGGAACATTGATGCCGGCTGCAGCCTGGCACAATCCCGAATTCAACCTATGGCTCAAAACAATGGCATCCAATGGGCTTGCCTCAATGATGACCTCTGCTTTAGGCCAGCACATCATGCCCTTCATGACAAATGACATGAATAACTGGTCAGTTCACGTTGAGTCACAGATGGTTCAGCATTATTATAATTATATCCCCAGGATAGCCTGGGTTCCCGAAAGGGTTTGGCTGGCGCCGGGTCAAGCTCCGGATGCCGGAGTGATTGACTGGCTTGGTGATAACTGGACACAGCATGGGGTTTGGGGCGTTGTCCTTGACGACTGGCCTCACCTCGGCGGATATGACAACAGTAAGATCCATTGGATGAACAATGGCTCAGGTGTTAATCTAAGGGTAATCCCGATCAATAATTCATTTGTCGGCAACATGATGTACAATGTAACTGCCGCCAAAAACCAGATTACCTCCACAGGTCAGTATGGTATTTGTGTTTACGGCACCGACTGGGAGGTGGCCGCTGAAATGAATGAACATGACGGAACTTTCTTCCTCGACAATTACGAAAACGTCATGTGGTATTGCCATGATAACTACCCTGCTGTCAATGTATGGAAACTGGAAGATGCTATCATGAACCCGGATTTTAATGGAACAGGTGCTGAGTTGACTGCCGGCACATACGGATTATTGGGTGGAACAGGCGGTTATGGTGGAAGCAACAACAGTTGGTATACCAATTGGGCAGCAACGCCCTCCCTGTCAGACTTTCACGATCCCAAAAGGAATTACGGTACGGTCTGGTGGGATGCATACAACTTTCTGATGGGTGTGAACGACAATACACTGTCGCAACTTGGCTGGTATACCTTAATGATCAACCTGCACGAAACCGGCTGGCATACAGATGGCCAGGTAGCGGACTGGGAGCACAGGTATTCATCCCATATAAAAAATGCGAATGTCTACACTGAGGCATCTCGTTGGGCAGATGGCCAGTATACCGTCACAACAGCCTGCTACTTTGATGACATTGACCGTGACGGCATTGACGAACTTGTGATACATAACGACAAGATTTTCATGGTTTTTGAATCCATCGGCGGTAAAGCAAACTGGGTCTTTTATAAAAACGGTTTTGGAGATGCCTTTTCAGTAGTAAGCAGCGATATGGCCTATTGGGTTGAGACCACTGGTGATTATAATGAGAGTTCCAACAACCATGTGGCCGCTTTGTCGGATGTATGGCCAAACCAACAGCATAGCATCTATAATATCAATATTATCCAATCATTTGGCGATACAGTGATCGCTTCTCTGGATCAATGGGGCATTCAAAAGACAATCAAACTTCACACAGGATCTGATTTCCTGGACGTAACGTACAACTTTTACGGGCAGACCGGATATGTCAAATCAGGTTGGTCACCTGACCTGCTTGATCTGCTATGGAGCGGACAGAGTAACCTCGAAAGAGTATGGGGTGATAATGGGTCCTATTGCGGGTACAGGAATTCATCTTCAGGTGCCACTTCAGCTCTTGTCCTGGGTAACGGGGGCGCCTACCATAACCTTGAATTTGAAGGAACCCTCGTGAGAGGTGATGAAATTTCAGGACATGACCAGTTCAAAATGCAACTCTATGCCGGATATACTTCTCCGCTCACGGGAACAAAGGCGCCGGAGCTTGAATTTCTTGCAGGTCAGAACCTTGATGTCTTTCCGCCCCAAATTTTAGGTACTGCAGTGCTTGTTTCAGACAACGCTCTGGTACTATCCTTCACCGAGGCAGTTGATGATATAACAGCTGAGAATATATCAAATTACAACTTTCAGGACTTTTTAAACACCTATACAATTGTCAGTGCCCAGCGACAATGGGAGTGGAATAAAGTGAAACTGACCATTGCAGGGAATTTTGTTCAGGGTGATCAGGGTAATGTAGTGATTAACAATGTCACCGACCTGAACGGGAATGTAGTTCCGGCAAACACTTCAGTTGCGCTTCATATCCCAACCGGGATAACACCCCATACCATTGTCATTGATGGCATCAGCGATTTCATCCATGAAACAGAACTAATGGACAACCTGCCTGAATCGTTATATATCACCTGGGATCATGACAACCTGTATCTTGGATTCTATTCCCTCAATCTGGATGGTGGAGGCGACCTTTTTATTAACATCGATACTGATCAGACTCCCGGCAATGGGGCTATGACCTGTTCCTGGGGAAGAGTTGATTTCGCCAACCCTTATCTTCCGGAATTCCAGGTGGCTATTGAAGGCGGCGGAGGCTCCATGCAGGTTAACCAATGGACCGGTTCCAACTGGGTCTATCCGGGAAACGGTGTTGTTGGCAGTTCCTATGAAGGATGGGGAGGCAACGGGCTGACGGAAATCTCAATCCCCTGGGTGCACATGGGTAATCCAACAGGAATAGCCCTTTCAGTGCATGTTACTGAGGAGGACAATCATATGGTTCAGAGTGCATATCCTGTGTTAAACCCTACTGGAAACCACCCTCTGATCTCTTTTTTCTATGCATTTTTTCAACCATTCAGCAATGGTGCAATGCCACTTTCAGGAATGCAGCCCAACAATGCATATGTTGTTCCCAATACTCCACCGGTTATCACGGGATTCTCCCCTACTGAAATGAATATCAGCGTTATCAGCGGAGATCATCAGATATTTTCAGTAGTAGCTTTGGATGGTCAGAATGATCAGATATATTATACATGGAAACTTGATGGCGCAGTAGTTGGTGACCAGGACAATTTTATTTACGAACCCTTTGCACCTGATGTTGGCAATCACCTGTTGATGTCAATTGTCAGCGACAATATACCGGGAAATGATCCGGATACGGTTTTATGGAATATCGCTGTTTCTGAACCAAATATCGTTTTGAATCTGAAAGTGTATCTGGAAGGGCCGTTTGAAGACTCCGCCATGGGAACTTTTCTAAACACTTCCGGGATCCTACCGCTTTCACAACCATATCAGGCGTCACCCTGGAATTACAACGGATCAGAAACGGTTTTATCCATTCCGGGAATTACAGTTGTAGACTGGGTATTGGTTGAACTCCGCGATGCACAGGCAGTTTCTCAGGCTGCCGGAGAATCTGCAGTTGCCAGGATGGCTGCCTTTGTAACCAGCGATGGAATTGTCAGAAGTATTTCGGGTAATCAACAACTTACATTCCCTGTAGCCATCAATGACAGTCTGTACGTCGTGATCTGGCACAGGAATCACCTCGGGGTGATGTCCTCCCAGGGTCTTGTTCAGACAGAAGGCGTCTATAACTGGGATTTCACTACATCATACGTTCAAACCTATGGCGGAGGCGCAGGTATTCAGGAGATCGGACCCGGAATCTGGGGAATGGCCGGTGGAGATGCCTCTGCGGATGGCCTGATTGATCACCAGGATAAATTCGTTTGGTGGGAAGCTAATGCCGGGGAAGTAAAATACCATCCAGCAGACCTGAACCTGGATACACAAATCAATAATCAGGATAAAAATGAGGTCTGGTTGCTTAATGTTGGCAAAGGATCCCAGGTGTCAAATTCAATGGAGAAGAATAACAAAACACAAGAACCCAAATAAAAAATATGAGGACCTTCGTTGCCATTTGCCTTTTTCTGATTCAGCCGGTCCTGTTTTCGCAGGCCGTTGAACTGACAAAAATTGACCCGCCTTTCTGGTGGACTGGCATGAAAAACAGTTCACTTCAACTGCTAGTTTATGGGAAAGATATTTCAAAAGCCACCCCGGAGATTTCATATCCCGGAATCAGGGTTAAAGAGATAAAACGTGTTGAAAATCCGAACTACCTCTTTATCAACCTGGATATTTCAAAAGAAACACAGGCCGGAAACATCAACCTGCAGTTCAGACTTCCCGGAGGTAAAACGATCCAGCACAATTACGTTTTGCATGACAGAAAGCCCGGTTCTGCTGAACGGAGAGGATTTTCGTCTTCAGATGTGATTTATCTTCTGATGCCGGACCGGTTTTCAAATGGAGACACGACCAATGACAATGTGGCCGTGATGATGGAAAAGGTGAACCGGAAGGATAAAAACGGACGACACGGAGGTGATATCAAGGGAATTGTGAATCGCCTGCCTTACTTCAATCAGTTGGGTGTTACTGCACTTTGGATCAATCCCTTATTGGAGAACAACAACCCTGAATACTCCTATCATGGATACGCGATCACCGATTTTTACAAAATAGACCCGAGGTTTGGATCCAATCAGGATTATCTTGATCTTATAAAACGCGCCCATGACAGAAAGATAAAAGTGATCAAAGACATGGTTTTCAACCATGCCAGTGTCCATCATTGGTTCATCAAGGACCCTCCCTCGAGTGACTGGATTCATCAGTTTGATGAATTTACGAAGTCAAATTTCCGTGCCTACACAACCTTTGATCCTTATGCTTCGCAATACGACCGGGATCGAATGCTAAAAGGGTGGTTTGATCACCATATGGCCGATCTCGATCAGCGAAACGGACTCCTGGCGAGATACCTCATCCAAAATACCATATGGTGGATTGAGTTTTCAGGAATTGACGGCATCAGACTCGACACACAGCCATACTCCTACAAAGAGTTTGTTGCGCAATGGGCAGCAGACGTTTTTAATGAGTATCCCTCCTTCAACATCGTAGGAGAAGCCTGGCTGCAGAAAGAACCTTTTTGTGCCTATTTCCAGAAGGGTACACTGAACAGGGACGGATACAACTCCAATATACCCGTTGTCACCGATTTCCCGCTCTATTATGCCATCAGCAATGCATTCAATGAAAAGGACAGCTGGACCGAGGGTATAGCCAGGCTATATTACGTGTTCGCACAGGATCACCTTTACGGGAACCCTCAAAACCTACTGATTTTCACTGACAACCATGATCTGGACAGACTCTATTCATCCCTGAACAAGGATTTCGCGAAATGGAAAATGGCAATGGCGACCCTGCTCACTGCAAGAGGGATTCCCTGTATCTATTACGGAACCGAAATCCTGATGGAGGGTTTGGAACACAGTGGCCATGGATATATCCGTGAGGATTTTCCAGGCGGATGGCCGGGTGATCCGGTCAATGCTTTCAACCGCGCAGGACGGACTGCAAGGCAACAGGAAGCATTCGCTTTTTTGCAGAAGCTCATCAAATGGCGCAATGGACGACCGGTAATTCATAACGGCAGGTTCATCCATTTCATCCCTGAAAATAACACCTATGTCTATTTCAGGTATTCTGAAACTGCCTGTACAATGGTTGCATTCAACAACAGCCCCAATCAGGTAAAAGCACTGAACTCGAGCCGGTTTAAGGAGATTATTGATCCGTATACGTATGGCATCAATGTGATTACCGGAGAGCCTGTCTATTTTCTGGAGACAGTTACTTTACCACCAAAATCTGTCTTGATCATGGATTTTAAAAAATAATGTGTTGTGAGAAAATTATTCGCAAAAGCGGTTTTGTTCGTCGCGTTTATTCCCTTCCACTGCTCATCGCAGTCAGGCGGCACCCAACATCAATCCCCTGAAAAAGTCAGGAACATCATTCTCCTGATTGGAGATGGAATGGGCATTTCGCAATTGCAGGCGGCAATGGTCGTAAGTCTGGACATGATGAATATTGAGCAGTTCAATAACATCGGGTTCACAAAAACACATTCCGCCAGCTCATTTGTGACCGATTCAGGAGCATCCGGAACTGCCATTGCAACCGGTCATAAGAGCTATAACGGAGGAATCGGAGTAGACAGGGATACCATTCCGCAAACCTCTATCCTTGAATATGCATCACAATCCGGTAAAGCAACAGGATTGGTGGTCTCCTGTGAGATCACACATGCCACTCCTGCAGCGTTTTATACGCATCAGGAAAGCAGGGATATGCATGAAGCAATAGCCAGCGATCTGGTGTCATCCCCGGTTGATTTATTTATTGGCGGGGGTATAAAATACTTTAACAACAGAAGTGACGGAATAGATTTGACAAAGCTTTTGGCAGAGAGGGGCTATCAGGTAGTTCGCGACATCCCTCATCTTGAACAGGTTGATTCCGGGAAAATTGCTGGATTGCTTTACAAAAAACATCCGCCACGGGTTACAAAAGGGCGCGGTGAAATGCTTTCCATCGCTGCCGGAAAGGCTATCGAAATTTTAAATCAGCAACCAAATGGGTTTTTTCTGATGGTCGAAGGATCGCAAATTGACTCGGGCGGTCATGACCATGATACAGATTATATTGTTGAAGAGATGATTGATTTTGACAAGGTGATCGGTCTGGCACTTGAATTTGCTAAAATGGACCAAAACACACTTGTGATCGTAACCTCTGATCATGAAACAGGTGGTATGTCATTGCATGAGGGTGACCCGATTGAAGGGGTCATCGTTGCAAAATACACAACAGGAGATCATACGGGGGTTATGGTCCCGGTATTCGCTTATGGGCCGCATTCGGAACTTTTCAGAGGCATCTATGACAACACAGGTATTTTCTTTCGAATGATGCAGGCATTTGGGATTGAACCCCGCAAAGAAAAGCCATAGAATTGATTCATTCCAACCACAACACTTTTCCAAATTAAAAAAACAACATTATTTTCTTTCCCAAATTGAAACTTTCAGTAAAATACCTTGAGCCCGCAAGGGAATTGAAATTTTAAGTTTATACCCGGGAAAACTCAGCATTGTTAGCATATATTACTGATTTTCTTTTCCTTACAACCAACCTGCCTGACCGGACATCCTTCAGCGAACAAACATATTCGTTTGCATCATTGACTGGCAATAAATTTGATTATCCCATTCCTGCAAATGATTTAACGCAGATGATTTGAACCATTATAAAATGGATAATTGCCAATTTGAGAAACAGGCTCATTTTGGGACCATCGTCTGAATTTGAGAATAAATTTAATAAATGGTATAATATTGTCGTATATTTGTTGTGAAAAGTCCAAAACCCCAAAATAATGAAAAGAAGTAATTTTTATCAAAAAGCGCTCAAAGCCAGCCTGTTGTTTTTATTGGTTCCCGTTTTCATTGCTGCTCAGTCAAATTACCAAAGAAGGACGGAGTCATTCTGGAACAACTGGTCGGTCAACCTGAATGCAGGCATGACCTCTTATTATGGTGATCTGAGTCTTTATGACCATGACATTCCGGGTAAACTCAAATATGAAAGCCTTCCCGGGGGCGGAATTATTGCAAGCAAATCCTTCGGTCACGGACTCAGACTTTCAGGACAATTGTTATATGGCCGCTTAAAAGGTCAGAAAGCAAACCTTCAAATGCAATCCGAACTGGTGGAATACAACATTCATCTGAGGCTAAACATGGCAGAATTGTTCTCAGGAAGAAAAGATCTGAAGTTTGGATTGACCGGATTTGCAGGACTGGGCAACTTTATGTTCAACACTACCCTGTCAGAGATTTATGAAGGTGGTCGCAAAGATAAAATCTTTCGTTCACGGGTTCCTGAATTTGTTCATTTCATGGGAGGTGGTCTATCCTATATCATTAACAGCAGGATGGAGATCACCTCTGAACTTTCTGTGCGGATGTTCCAGAATGACAAGATTGATGGCGTGGTGGCGGGTCATAAGTATGATTATTATTCCTATTTATCCCTTGGGATCACTCATAAAATAAACACGTTTCAGCCTAAGAACGAATTGCGCAGAGGCGGACACCCAAATATGAGCCAATCGCCGCTTTACAGGCCAAACCTTGATTACAATCAAACCCTGAAAAGGTAAGAACCATTTTATTTCCTGAATGCCATTGCAGGAAAGGAGAAATATCATCAGGACAAATGTCAAAATTGGGTTCTGGTGTAATGTCCGATTTATTCAATGACTCCGGATTCATCGCAGGTTGGGAAAAAATTCGTAATTTTGAAACCCACTTTTAACTGCTTATCATGAGAGTCATTCTGCTTTTGCTGCTGCTTCTGATGTCCTTCCGCTTCACTGCACAACCTGTTTTTCCCGATGATGGGATTGCTTTCAGCGATGTGACTGTCCCGAGGATTGACATCTCCATTCATCCCGATACGCTGGCCTGGATCTACAACAACGTAGAGAGCAACATTGAGTGGCGTGCAACTTTTATTTTTAATAACGGAACAATCACCGATACTGTAGAGGAGGTTGGCTTCAGATTAAGGGGCAACACATCACGGTATTCCGCCAAGAAATCATTTAAAATTTCATTCAATACATACCAGCCCGGAAGGAAATGGCATGATCTCAAAAAAATGAATCTGAACGGCGAGCATAATGATCCAACCATTTGCAGGTCAAAGTTATCCTGGGATCTGCTCCGTTCTCTTGAGGTGCCCGCACCCAGGTCGAACCACGTGAGGGTGTATATCAATGGCAACTACCATGGCTTGTATATCAATGTTGAACACATCAATTCTGACTTTGTGCAGTCAAGATTTGGAAATAAGAATGGAAACCTCTTCAAATGTCTCTACCCTGCTGACCTGAAATATATCGGACCCAATCCGAACCTCTATAAGACCGAACACTGGGGGAGAAGAGCCTATGAATTGAAAACCAATGAATCCATCGATGACTATACCGACCTGGCTCACTTCATATCGGTATTGAACAACTCCGGCAATAGTGACTTCCTGTGTGAAATTTACGACGTTTTCAATGTTTACGATTACCTGAAGGTGATGGCTGCAGATGTCCTGACCGGTAACTGGGACGGCTACATTTTCAACAAAAACAACTTTTACCTCTATCACAACACCTCCAGTGGAAAGTTTGAATACATTCCCTATGATCTTGACAACACCTGGGGGATTGATTGGATGGGACGTGACTGGGGAACCCGGGATATCTATGACTGGCAGCAACATGGCAATGAAGTCAGACCGCTTTATACCCGCATGATTGACAACCAGGAACTGAAAGATGTTTTTTCGGAGCACATCAGATCTATTCTTGACCATTTGATTGATTCTACAGATTTTTTTGTAAAAATTGATGCGCTGAAGGCTAAAATTGAGCCGTATGTGCAGGATGACCCTTTCTACCCGCTCGATTATGGATACACGATGGCTGATTTCCACAACGCATTTGACCAGGCCCTCGGAGGCCATGTGGCTTATGGTTTGAAACCCTACATCACTACCAGGAGCAATAGTGCATACGGCCAATTGCAATGGAATTACATCAACCCCGTCATCAATCACATATCCAACAATCAGCCCCTGCCCGGCCAGCACCTTTGGGTGAGGGCATTCATATCATCACCATTCCCATTGACCAGCATCAGACTCGAATATTCAGTGAACAATGGGCCGGTTCAGTTTGCGATCATGTTTGATGACGGACAGCATCAAGATGATGAGCCAGGCGACAGGATTTACGGTGGACTGGTTCCCAACTTCACCATGAACACGGTTCTTAAATACCAGATTTCAGCGACGGATGATTTTGGCAATTACGCCCTCATGCCCTGTGAGCCACTGCAGGTTGAGCTGGTTCCTTCCAGTGAACCAAAATTGTACATCAACGAATTCATGGCAAAAAATGATAGTGTAATTGCCGATGCATTTGGTGAGTTTGACGACTGGATTGAAATATTCAATGGCGATATCCAGCCGGTATGGCTTGGTGATAAATACCTGACCGACAACCTAAATGTCAGGGATAAGTGGCAAATGCCGGATATCACGCTTCCACCCGGAGGGTTTATCCTCATTTGGGCTGACGGACAACCCGATCAGGGGCCGCTGCATGCCAGTTTCAAACTCGACAAGGATGGGGAAGAGATCGGCCTCTTTGACTCCGGAACCACGGGATTTCATCCGATTGACACCATTGTTTTCGGTGAACAAACTGCCAATGTATCATTTGGGCGACTTACTGACGGAGGCCCTGAATGGAGTTTTTTAACAAAAAGTACACCCGGTTACAGCAATACGAGTTCGTCTGTTGCTGAAAAAGAATCATTTCCATTTCAGATTTATCCAAATCCTGTCAAAGGCAATGTTGTCCATTTCAACCAGGCAGCCTCGGTCGAATTATTCAATGCAATGGGTCAAAAAATCATGAAAAAAGAAAATGTGAAAAGCCTTCATTTGGAAAACCTGGAAAAGGGACTCTATTTTCTCTCAACAGCGAGCGGTTCTTTTGTAAAATTAATTATTCAATAAAATGCGTTTACAGAAATTTGCAGCCTTATTTGTTATACTTGCACTGGCAGCATGTCAAACCGAAAGTCTGAAAATTCCAAAATCATCCGCTATTCCGGGTCTTGCCCCGGCTGTGAGATTAAATCCTGCGGAAACAATCATTTATCTGGCTGATTTTTTCCCTGATGTGAGCATGATCGATTCGGTTTCGGTTCCTGTGGCGTTGTCCGGAGTACTGTCTGATGAAAAATCAACACTGGTATTGACCCCGGTAACCGATCCGCTACCCGCTCATATGACAATGCATGCGTGGATTGGAGGATATTCCTATTCCATTTTGCTGAAACGATCGGTCATGGCAGAGCATGCTTTTTCATTTGATCCCGGAGACCGTAACCATCAGGATGTCCGCATAGCAGGAGAGATGAATGGATGGAATCCTGCAGAGAGCCAGATGGTTTTCAGTGATGGGTTCTGGACCATTGACCTTTTGCTGCCACCCGGCCAATACCAGTACCAGTTGGTGCTGGATGGAAAGTGGGTGTTAAATCCTAATGTGAAGGATTCAGTGCCAAACAATATTGGTGGCTTTAACTCACTGCTCAGGATCGGAGAAGATGTATCGCATTTGAAGCCCGAGATTTTCACATGGAAGGCTGAAGAGATGAGTATAGCCATCGGCCTGAAAAATCAGGTAAGCAACATCATTGTCTATTGGCAGAACCACGAGTTGCCGGCCGGACAAATGATCCTTGAAAATGATCTCCTCACCTTATCTATTCCACGCGAGGCATCAAAGCTCAAACGCTCATGGATCAGGGTTTGGGCTGAAAATGAGTATGGAACATCCAACGACCTGCTGATACCACTCGAACATGGAAAAGTAAAGATTGACCCGGGCTTACTCACAAGAGAGGACTGGGAAGCTTCTGTGTTTTATTTTCTGATGGTTGACCGCTTCATGAATGGAAATCCTGACAATGACCAGCCGGTTGACGACCCGGGAATCCTTCCCCCCGCCAATTTCTATGGTGGAGACCTAAAGGGAGTAACCAAAAAAATTGAGGACGGCTATTTTCAATCACTGGGTATCAATACAATCTGGCTCTCCCCCATCACACAGAACCCGTTGGGTGCTTATGGTCTTTGGCCCGAACCCAGATCAAAATTCTCGGGATATCATGGTTACTGGCCCGTTTCCTCATCGGAAGTTGATTTCAGGTTTGGATCTGATGCAGAACTTAGGGAACTTGTTGAAACAGCCCATAAAAACAACATGAACGTCCTGCTTGATTATGTAGCCAACCATGTTCATGAACTGCATCCTGTTTACCGCAATCATCCCGATTGGGCAACAGAATTATATCTCCCCGACGGATCGCTGAATACAGAACGATGGGATGAGCACCGGCTGACAACATGGTTCGACATATTCCTGCCGACGCTTGACCTTTCAAGACCTGAGGTGGTGGAAGTGATGACCGATTCAGCCCTTTACTGGATTGAAAAGTTTAACCTCGACGGTTTCAGGCATGATGCTACCAAACACATTGATGAGCTTTTCTGGCGTACGTTGACCAGAAAAATTAAAAACAATGTAATCATACCCCAAAGCAAACGCATTTATCAGGTTGGAGAAACTTATGGAAACAGGGTGCTGATCGGCAGTTATATCGGTTCCGGCATGCTGGATGCACAATTTGACTTCAATGTTTACGACCAAACCGTTTCGGCCTTTGCCCGTGACAGGGAGCCCATCAGGAACCTGGCCACATCGCTGCAGGAAAGCCTCGACTATTACGGGTATCATAACCTGATGGGATATATCACAGGCAACCAGGATAAACCACGATTTATCTCCCTTGCAGGAGGAGACCTCTCCTTTGATGAAGATGCCAAACTGGCCGGATGGACCAGAGAAATAGGGGTCGGTGATCCTTTAGGGTACAAAAAGCTGCAATCACTGTTGGCTTTTAACATGACCATCCCCGGTATACCAACCATTTATTACGGCGATGAAATCGGGATGCCCGGTGGCAACGACCCTGATAACCGCCGCATGATGAGGTTCGACGATCTTGATCCATTGGAAGCAAATACCCGGACCATCACTGAAGCACTGGTTAAAATGCGGAGGGAGAACCTGCAGTTTGTTTACGGCAGTTACCGGCTGCTCTATGCTGATGACCTGATTTTAGCCTATACCCGGGAATATTTCGATCGCATTGCCGTGGTGATATTCAACAAAGGAAAATACGATACATCCATCGGGTTCAGAATCCCTGACCGGTTCTCCCGGGCTGAATTCAATTTTGTGTTTGGCTCGGAGTTCAGTTACGATGGGGAGATTCTGGAAGCAACCATCAGTGGCAACGGGTTTGAAATTTTTATCAATTAAAAAGTTAATGATGTACCATGAGGTAAAAGACGCTGACATTGGGGTTGACAGGAATAAAAAAACTTATAATTCAATGAAATGGCTGGAAACACTTTTGGTAAAAGGTTTAAGTTAACCACCTTTGGCGAATCGCATGGGGTTGCTATCGGAGGAGTTATTGACGGTTGTCCTGCCGGTCTTTATATGGATATGGACTTCATCCGGAAAGAGATGGTGCGCAGGATGCCCGGACAGTCACCTTCTGCAACCTCCAGGAGAGAACCAGATGAGATTGAATTCCTGTCGGGTATTTTTGAAGGCAAGTCAACAGGAACGCCCATCGCCTTTGTGGTCAGAAATAAGGACCAAAAAAGTGACGACTATAACCATTTGAAAAACACCTTCCGTCCATCACATGCAGACTTCACCTATGAACAGAAATACGGCTTCCGTGATTACCGGGGCGGCGGAAGGGCTTCAGCCCGTGAGACAGCGATCAGGGTCGCAGGTGGAGCCATTGCCAAACTTTTTCTGATGCAACACAACATCTCAATTCATGCGGGGGTTTTTCAGATTGGCCATATCAAGGTGGAGAAAGATCCGGCAGAGATTGACTTTTCCCGGGTTGAATTGTCACCGGTCAGATGTCCCGATGCAGAAGCTGAAGACAAGATGTTAAAGATTCTGGAAAAAACCAAAGAAGAGGGCGATACCCTGGGAGGAATCGTCACCTGCCTGCTGCAGCATATTCCGGCCGGTATCGGTGAACCTGTGTTCGATAAACTGGAGGCTGAACTTGCCAAAGCCATGCTGAGCATCAATGCGGTCAAAGGGTTCGAAATAGGTTCCGGTTTTAGGTCAGCTGCCATGAAAGGGTCGGAACACAATGATCTTTTCATCCGGAAAGCAGGCAGAATAGAAACTACAACCAATTTCTCAGGCGGAGTGCAGGGTGGGATTTCCAATGGCGCAGATATTGTTTTCAATGTGGCTTTCAAACCGGTGGCAACGCTCATGAAGGATCAGGCTTCGGTGGACAGGCAAGGTCATCCAACAGTCATCGCGGGAAAAGGCAGACATGATGTTTGTGTTGTTCCGCGTGCTGTTCCCGTAGTTGAAGCAATGGCTGCCCTGGTGCTTGCCGATCTTTTTCTCAGGAATTTAGGTGCCCGGTTATAGGATTCAAAAAATTTTTCCGTTAAAATTGTATGATAAAAAAATCTAAAACACAAAATCATGAAAACCTTTCTTAAAGTAGTAGGCATTATTTTTGCCGTAATTGTTGCACTTGCCATTTTATTGCCGGTGCTTTTCAAAGGAAAAATCATTGAACTGGCGAAAACCGAGATCAACAAAAATGTGAAAGCACAGGTTGATTTCACCGGTTTTAACCTCTCATTGATCAGGAGTTTCCCCAATCTGCAGTTCACCATCAGAGGACTGACCGTTGCCGGTGTAGATGAATTTGAAGGGGATACCCTGGCCGACATCAGCGCGGTGAGGATAACGCTTGATCTGTTGAGCGCCATCAAAGGCGATAATTATGAAATAAAACGGATCCGCATGGATAAACCACGATTTCTGATCAAAGTACTCGAATCGGGTGAGGCCAATTACGACATTGCTATCGACGCTGAGGAAGATGTTGCTGAAGAACCGGGGGATGAGGAGTCATCTTTCAGGCTTTCGCTGAAAAGGGTTGAGATCAGAGATGGATTTATCATCTATGATGATGCTGAACTGGAAACTTATGTAAAGTTGACCGGTGTGAACCACCTCCTGTCAGGTGACATGACACTGGAAACCACTACCCTCAAAACAAAAACCACGGCTGAGCATCTTACTTTAAATTATGAAGGCATCAACTACCTCTCAGGTGTGAAACTTGTCTATCTTGCCGATATCATCGCTGACCTGAAAAACAACATCTACACGCTCAGCGACAATGAACTGCTGCTGAACGACCTTGCCCTTGCATTTGATGGCTCAGTGGCTTTGCTTGACGAGGGTTATGATCTGGATATGACATACAATGCACCAAAGACTGAATTCAGGAGCCTGCTTTCGCTGGTCCCGGCCATATACACCACGGATTTTGCCTCGGTTCAGACATCAGGGAACATTACCCTGAATGGCTTTGTGAAGGGAACCTACACCGATGATATGCTGCCTGCATTTGAACTGAACCTCCTGATTGAAGAGGGCATGTTTCAGTATCCTGACCTGCCACAAAGCGTAAGTGATGTCAGTATTATAACAAAAATAACCAACAGTGGCGGAGATGCCGATAATACAGTGATTGATGTTTCAAAGTTCAAAATGAACATGGGCATGAATCCGTTTGAGATGCACCTGCTGGTCAGAACACCGGTCTCTGACCCCGATCTGAATGCAGGTTTCAAAGGCAGCATTGATCTCGGCGGGATCGGCAATATCTATCCTTTGGAGGAGGGCGATGAAATGAAAGGCCGTTTCACAATGGATGTAGAACTCGAAGGAAGACTATCTTCCATTGAAAATGAAAAATATGATGAATTCATTGCACGGGGGAACATGACTGTTGAAGGGTTTGAATACAAAACCGCAACAATGAATGATGTGATGAAGATTACAAGTGCACGGCTCGATTTTACACCCCGCTTCCTGAAGATGGCAGAGTTTGGAATGAACCTCGGGCGAAATGACCTGAATGCCAATGGTACCATCGACAATTACCTGGGTTTTGCGTTCAGAGATGAAATGCTGAGGGGACGCTTTGCCATTCAATCCAATTACTTCAACATCAACGACCTGATGCCTTCGGTCGATGAATCCACAACTCAACCACAGGAAAGCGAAACAACAGAACCGGTCTCGGTGATCGAAATCCCAGGCAATATTGATTTCGAGCTTACTTCTGCTTTCAAAAAGGTTGTTTATGATAGCATTGAAATGGAAGATGTGACAGGCAAGATCATAGTAAAAGACAAGAGTCTGATCCTCGACAATCTCAATATGAAACTGCTCGATGGAGAAATGGCACTGAAAGGAAGTTACAGCACTGCGGATATTGAAAGTCCTGTGGTTGATTTTGATTTTGCAATGAAAAATATAGACATTCAAAAGGCCTATCAGGCCTTTGACCTGGTATCGGTATATGCACCTATCGCCTCCAGAACGACAGGCAAACTATCCTCTGAATTCAGGCTGAATTCTTCCCTCGACAATGAGATGAACCTGGTTTATGAATCCATAGCCGGAGGAGGTGAACTGCGCAGTTCGGCCATCGTCATCGAAGGTGTCAACACACTGGATAAAATAGCAGATGTTCTTAAAACCGATCAATTGAGAAAAATGGTAATTGATCAGGTCACCATTAAGTTTAAATTTGAAGATGGAAAAGTCCGCCTTGAGCCTTTTGATCTGAATTTCAACAAACTCAACTCAACCATCAGCGGATGGACATCTTTCGATCAGAACATCGATTATGTGATGAACCTGCAACTTCCACGAAAAGAACTGGGAACAGCTGCTAACGAAGTTCTTGGAAACCTCATTGATCAGGCCAATGCAAAGGGAGCAGGGATCACACTGAGTGAACTGATCTCAATAAATCTATTGATTGGAGGAACCATTTCTGATCCGACCATCAGAACAGACCTTGCAGAAGCTGGCAAAGGCCTTATTGACGACGTGAAACAAAAGATTGAAGACGAGATTGTGAAAATAAAAGAGGATGTCACACAGGATGTCAAAGACAGGGCTCAGAAAATCATCAATGATGCCAATGCACAGGCTCAGAAATTAATAACAGAGGCGGAAAAACAGGCAGAGCAGATCAGAAAAACTGCTGCAGAAACGGCTGCAAAAATCCGGCAGGAGACTGAAAAACAAGCGTCCAATGTTGAGGCAGAGGGGAAGAAACAAGGACTGATCGCGGAGCGGGTTGCAAAGGAAACAGCAAAGAAAATGCGTGATGAGGCCGATAAACAAGCCAATAATGTGATAAATGAGGGTGACCAGCAAGCAAGTTCCCTGATCCAAAAAGCCAACAATGAAGCAGATAAGATCAAAAAATCGGCTGAGGATGAGGTAAATAAATTAATGGAAGGCAATTGACAGAAAAAAACATTGGAGGCGAAAGATCTTCATAAATACAATTTAAACTATAGTGGCAACCGGTACAATCAGGAAAAAATGATACGCAGCAGAAGTTGTTTTTGGATACCCTTCCTGGTTTCTCTGTTTTTTATGGGACTTTCCGGAAACCCCCTTTTTTCGCAGAGAACCGATGATTGTCCTGATTACAAAGGAAAGAAAGCAGATAAGATTTACGACAGTGGTTTGAAATCTTATCTCCGAAGGGATTTTTCGGAGGCCATCCGGTCACTCAACAAGGTGATCGCTGTTGAACCCGATTATGTAGATGCCCATTTTGTGCTCGGACTCATTTACATCGACAGCAGAAGGATGAATTTGAAAGTTGCACGCAATCATTTCGAACGCGTCATTGATCTCTGCCCCGACTATGATTTCTATGCCTATTATCACCTGGCCCGAATTGCTTACGGAGCTGAAGATTATGAAGATGCGTACCGGTATGCATCGCTGTTTTTGCAGGATGTTGACCTCATCAGGACAGACGAGGATTATGATGAAGCGGTTCTGCTTCAGGATTATTCATCCTTCTATAATGGGATCCTGGGAAGTCCCGTACACTTTGATCCAAAACCTGTTCCGGGTATTTCAACCCCGATGGATGAGTACCTTCCGATTATATCTCCTGACAATGACATGGCGCTGTTTACCCGTAAAATTAAAATTCCGCCCCGGCGCGACGACCTCACCCCGCAGGTTCGCTACCGCGAACGGTTCATGTTCAGCCGGCGCAACGGCCCCTACTTTGAAGAAGGCGAGCTAATGCCCTACCCTTTTAACCAGCATGACAATGAAGGTGGTGCCACACTCACCATCGACAACAAAACATTGTACTACACCCTGTGCAAATACTTGCCAAACAAAACTTACTACAACTGTGATATCTGTTATTCGGAGTTTAAGAACGGAGCCTGGACAGCAATCGAAAGCATCAGCAACAGGGTGAACCTCCCCGATTCCTGGGAGTCGCAACCCTCCATCACATCCGACGGGAAAACACTCTATTTTGTGAGCGACCGTGAAGGTGGATTTGGTGGGTACGACATCTACAAAACCGAAAAGAATGACCAGTGTGAATGGGGTTATCCTGTGAACCTTGGCCCAAAGATCAACACTCCGGGCAACGAAAAATCGCCCTTTATCCACACGGACAGCCAGACCCTCTATTTTTCATCCGATGGGCACATGGGACTTGGAGGCTATGATATCTTTTTTGCCAAACTCAATGAGGATGGCTCCTGGCAAGATCCGGTCAACATCGGTTACCCGATTAACTCCTATGAAGACGATGTGGGCTTTTTTGTGAGCACCGATGGTCATTATGGTTATTTTGCATCCAATAAATTTGAAGGGGTTGGCGGCTGGGATCTCTATTATTTTGACCTCTACGAAGAGGCACGTCCTGAAAAAGTACTCTTTGTAAAAGGGACGATCGAAGAAGAGGATGATTCCGGTTTCAAGGAGACCAGGGTCGAGCTTAAGAACGCCGAAACCAAAGAGGTAACCAGTGTGCCAGTTGATACTATTACAGGTGAGTATGTAGCTGCAGTCCTGTTTCGCGAAGATCACATACTTACTGTAAAACGCAAAGGATATGTTCAGGAATCCAATTACATCTCAAAGATTGATCCCCGTTACAGTTCTCCTGCAAAAATCACCGTGAGCCTGAAACCCATTGAAATTGGGGAATCCTACCGGCTCAATGACATTTACTTCGACTTCAACTCGTTTGATCTCAGGAGGGAGTCGAAAGTCGTGATCGAAGAGTTTGCCGATTTTCTTTTTGATAATCCGTCATTGAAAGTGTCCATTGAAGGGCATACCGATAACATCGGTACCGAATCCTTCAATTTAACCCTCTCCGAAAGACGGGCCAAAGCAGTATATGATCACCTGATTTCGCAAGGCATCGCATCCGGACAGGTTGCCTACAGGGGATTTGGACAGTCAAAACCTGTGGCCACGAACGCCACAGATGAAGGCCGGGCATTGAACCGCAGGACGGAGTTTGTGATCATTGAGAAATGATCTGACACACCCTAATTTTTTTTCGCAGCAAAACAAAGCAGTGAACCATGTGCCGCAGATAAGTTCAGCCTCCGGTGATCAACGGTTTATTTTCTCGCAGATTCCGCAGATTTCCGCAGATGTGGATGGATTAAATGAAGAATCTGTTATGAACTTTTTCTGCGTATGTCTGCGCGATCAGCGAGAGATTGAAAGATGAGGTCCAGGCTCAACCCCCGGAGTTGACAATTTACCGGCCTGGATCGCCTAAGAGGTTTGTTGCCTTGATCAGTGCAAATCATAACAAATCAGTAAAATCAGTGTACCATTCTGAAAAAACCACTTTAACCCCCAAACTCCATCAGGTAAGCCTTGATAAATTCATCGAGATCACCATCCAGCACAGCCTGCACATTTCCTATCTCAACGCCGGTGCGAAGGTCTTTGGCCAGCTTATAGGGGTGTAAAACATAATTCCGGATCTGGGAACCCCACTCTATTTTCTTTTTGTTGCCCTCTATCTCGGCCTGCGCTTCTTTCTTCTTCCTTAACTCAATTTCATAGAGCTGCGACTTGAGCATCTGGATCGCTTTTTCACGATTCTGGCCCTGCGAACGGGTTTCCTGACATTCCACCACAAGTCCTGATGGCTGATGCCGGAGCCTGACGGCCGTTTCCACCTTGTTCACATTCTGTCCACCCGGTCCGCTGCTCCGGAAAGTATCCCAGGTAATATCAGACGGAAGAATCGTGATCTCTATATTTTCATTGATCACAGGATAGACGTAAACCGAAGCAAATGATGTATGCCGCCGGTTTGCAGCATCATACGGAGAGAGCCTGACCAACCGGTGAACACCGTTCTCACCTTTGAGGTAGCCAAAAACAAGCTCTCCTTCAAACTCCAGCGACACGGATTTGATCCCTGCCACATCGCCCTCCTGCAGGTCAAGTTCCTTTACCTCACAATTGTTGCGTTCGCCCCACCGGATATACATCCGCATGAGCATGGCTGCCCAGTCGTTGCTCTCTGTTCCACCGGCTCCCGCATTGATCTGAAGAATGGCGTTCAGCTTATCCTCCTCCCCGCTCAGCATGCGCATAAATTCCAGATCCTCAATCAAACGGAGTGCTTTCTGATACTGATCGTCCAGCTCTTTTTCAGTAGCCTCCTCCTCTTCATAAAAATCGAAGAGAACCTTCAGGTCATCATAACCCGTCTGAACGTTGTCAAACCTTTTGGTAAGATTCTTCTTTTCTTTGATGGATCTCAGGATTACCTCCGCTTTTCTGGGATCATTCCAAAATGAAGGATTTTGGGTGAGCAATTCTTCCTCTTTTATCAGTTTCTTCTTTTTGTCAATGTCAAAGGAACCTCCTCAAGGCTTCAAGCCTCTCATACAACGCTTTGATGTTTTCTTTCAGAACCATTTTTTTAAATTTTTTATGGCAACAATAAGTGCTATTCCCTGTATTCAAGAACTTTCCAGACAAGTGTGGGTTCAAAACCCCTGGAGATGGCAAAATTAGCAAGTTTATGGTTCCTTTTGCGAAAATCTTTTTCTGTCAGTTCACGGCTCTTTTTGGCTATCAGTTGTCTGAGGCCTGACAGATACTCCTCTTCGCTGATCTCACCAAGCGCCTGCAGGATAAATAGCTCGGGCACCCTTTTCTGTTGCAGCGTGAGGTATATTTTATTTTTTCCCCATTTCGTAAGCCGGAATTTATCGCTGACAAAAGCTTTTGCAAAGCGTTCCTCATTCAGGTAATTCTCATCGATCAGATGGTTGATGATGGCATCAAACACATTTTCCTGCAGGTGAAAGGTTTTCAGTTTGGTCTTGACCTCAAAGATGGAGCGCTCCTGGAATGCACAGTAGTGTTTCATTTTTGCGACAATCCACTCGGGCAGGTTCTCAGGTGAGTACTGATCTTTCATCTTTTCCGGAGTTTGTCAGTTTATTTGGGAACTCTGTTTTTGCAAATTTCCGTCATTCGTTCACAGCGATGCAAATATACCCAAAAAACAGAGGTCATTGCCGAAACTTTTTAATTTTATGGGTTAAGATAAAATGTTCAGGCAGCGTCCCTATCTCGGTAAATATTTATATGTTTACACACAAATAATTTTGCTCAAATATTTATGAAAGCTCTTATCTGTATTCTGGTTACACTTTTTATCAAGACCTGTATGGCTCAGCCCCCGCACACGCTGAAGGTAAATGTTTCGGACCTGCCTGATCAGGAGGTGTATCTCGCCGGTTTTTATGGTGAACAAAACAACATCATTGATACTGCAAAACCAGACCGGCACGGAAACGTCGTCTTTCAGTTGAATTCAACGGTTCATCCCGGTATGTACAGGGTTTTTCTTGACAAAAACCGGTTTTTCGACATCATATTCAACCACGAGAATATTGAGATCAAAACCGATTACAACGACCTCTATAAGCAACTCATTGTGGTCTATTCGAAAGAAAACGAAATCTACTACGATTTTTTGAAACAAGCCAACGAATACAGGCGAAAATTTGATCTGCTTGCGCCGGTTGTTGACTACTACCCGAGAACCGACAGCTTCTATTTCGATGTCAGGCGAAAATTTATCATGGTTCAATCCGATTTTCTGAATTACATCCAGGCGATCATGGATGAAAATCCCAGTGCTTTTGTAACGAAGATCATCCGTCAAAAGAAACCTCTGTTTTATGATCCTCAACTGAATGAACAAGACCGGAGACAATATGCCATAGATCATTACTTCGACAATGTGAAATTCAATGATGCGGAACTGCTTCGGACAAACCTGTACACCAATCTGGCCATTGATTACCTTTCGTTGTTCAGTAATCCAAATCTGACCCAGGACAAACTGGAGGACGAGTTCATAAAGGCTGTTGATCAGATCATGCTCCAATCCATGGAAAACAGCATTGTTTATGAATTCATCGTTGATTATCTTGTTGGAGGGTTTGAGAGGTTCCACTTTGAAAAGGTTCTTGATTATATCGCTGAGAACTATTCTCCTGAACAGTGCGAGAATGAAGAGCGCAAAACAGACCTGCAGACAAGGCTTGAGAAATATGCAGAGCTCTCGGTCGGAAAGAAAGCCCCTGAGATCACACTGCCTGATCGGAACGGCAACCAGGTTTCGCTCTCATCATTCAGATCGGACTACACGCTGGTGATTTTCTGGGCCAGTTGGTGTCCGCATTGCATTGAGATCCTCCCCGACATCCACAAGCTTTACAAGGAGAGCATCAACAGCAGCAAAATGAAGGTACTCTCTGTTTCCATTGATACAAAAATGGAGGACTGGGTTCAGATACTGAGCCGGGACAATTATGTCTGGACCAGTGTATCCGATCTCAAAGGCTGGGAAAGTCCTGCTGCAATCGATTATAACATCTATGCCACACCCACCATGTTCCTGCTCGACAAAGCCAAAAACATTGTAGCCAAACCCATTACCAGGAGCGAACTGGTGGATGCTCTCATCAGGGAAAACATCCTGAAATAAAACAGAGAAGGATAATGTTGAATGCGGCTTCAAACATCCCGGCTTGAAGCAGGTTGCTGACCTGAGCGGGATCATAACCGATCAGTTAAATAAGTGTTTTGATTCAATGGTACACTGATTTTTTATGATTTAACTGATTTTCGCTGATTTTTTCCGGATTTGATCATAACCGATCAGTCCCGCCATCGGCGGGATCAGTGTTCTGTTTTTTCAGTTTACAATGCCCCTGTTGGTTGAGCCGATCAAACCCACAAATGGCACTTCGACAAGCTCAGTGCCCGGTGTCTCCGGTGGCTGAGCCTGCCTGGCCTGAGCTTGGGTCGAAGGGTCGAAGTCACCATTGGCCAGTGACTATGACCAACCAGTATTTTCCGGTTATTGTGACATGGAGCGGGAGCTTCAAGCGAGACATGAAGCAGAATACCGGTAATTGAGCCTGCCTAAACCACCCATTTCAGCTTACGAATTGAAAACTTTTATCCATTCAGAAATTATTTTAATTTTACACATTGCTTTCTTAACCCCTGGTTTTATGACCGCTCAAATGTATGAATCATGAAGAAAACGCTACCCATAACCATTGCACTGCTGCTGTATGTAATGACGAGTTTGCATGGCAACAATGCCGCCATCATGCTGGGCTTTGCAGCCTCCTTCGGGGGTGAAACAATTTCCCTTGACAGCATCCTCATTCAAAACCTGACCAAAGGTTGTGATACGATGCTTTATGCGCCCGACAATTACATTGTACTCGATATCACCACAGGGGTAAAAGAAAACCCATTTCATCCGGTAAGAGATTTCGAACTGGTGCAAAACGCACCCAACCCCTTCACAGATCAAACCACCTTCAGCCTCTTTTTACCGGATAAAGGATATGCAGAGCTGAAAGTCAGAAACATTACAGGACAGGTTGTTACCGCCTATGAAGGAATGCTCGATGCCGGAACACACACCTTCACCTTTTATCCAGGAAGTGAAAGGTTCTATATCCTTACAGCCGTATTCAACGGTGAAACAAAATCAGTCGAGTAGGTAAAGGGGAATCTCACCCCT
>JBLRXC010000019.1:0-35866 GCA_047920975.1 Bacteroidales bacterium
GGCCTGGCTTAATGACACCTCTGGATTTTACCGTGCTTACCCCGGAGCAGTTATTCTGCAGGACCAACTGATCTTCAATGTTGACCCCTACATGAATTATTACTCAAAGCTGGGTATCCGTCATAGTTTTAAAACACGAATCCTTCATAACGATATTGCCAGCTCAAATGATCAGGATAACCGTTCAACCGTATATTATGCAGATTATAATTTTAAAAGAAGCTACGATTTCCTGAAAGATTTTGTTTTCATTGGCGGACTTACAGCCCAATACAACGATGTCACCTCCCCCCTTTATACCGGGAGCGGTTCAACTGAAAGCAGACTTTTAAACCTTTCAGGTTATGGGGAATTTGAGAATAGTTTTTTTGATTTCATCAAATTCTCTTTCGGGGCCAGGATTGAGTACTTCTCCCTGAACGACTCTACCAATGAGACAAAACCAATATTCAGGGCAGGAGCATCCGTAAAGCTTGCCCAGGAAACATTTTTAAGGGTCTCCTATGGGCAGGGATACCGGTATCCAACCATCGCCGAACGTTACATCCTGACAAACATGGGATCATTCGCAGTGTTTCCCAATCCTGAATTAAAGCCTGAAAGTAGCATCAACACAGAGGTCGGAGTGAAACAGGGGTTCAAGTTTATGAACTTTTTCGGGTACCTGGATTTTTCCGTTTTCCAACAGGAGTATGAGAACACCATTGAATATCTGTTCGGATTCTGGGATCCAACTTTCTCATATGCCCTGGCCGGTTTTCGGTTTCTGAATACTGGCAATTCACGCATTAGTGGCGTGGATATTTCCATGAATGGCATTGGCAAAATGGGAAAAAATGGTGAAATCAAACTTTTGTTGGGTTACAACTACATTATGCCAAAAACACTTGAGCCTGACCTTGTTTTCGCCAATGACTATAATCCTGGCGGAAATACAGACTTTAGCTTCAATTCAACTTCTGTAAACCCCAAAGGGCAAATCCTTAAATACCGTTTCCTGCATAACCTGAAGGCTGATGTTGAGGTCAAATACAAAAACTATAGCATAGGAACCAGCCTTAAATACTTCAGTAAAATTGAAAACCTCGACAAAGCAATCCTGGATTTCGAGGAAGCAACCATCAATTCGGGAGGAACGCTGCAACCTATCCTTTACAGTAATTATTTCAACAACCACAACAATGGCAACCTTATCTTTGATTTCAGGTTGGCCTATGAATGGAATATCCACCGGATTGCCCTGATTTCAGACAATGTCCTGAATCGCTGGTATTCGCTCAGGCCTTTGAAAGCTGAGCCTATGCGAAATTTCATATTGCAATATGCAGTGAAATTATAGCCCCCTTTATAGATCAGACTAATACTGCCAATGACTGGCATGCAACTGATTAAATGAAAAAAGCCCGGATGGCTTATTCAGCAACCCGGGCTTTTAAATACGTGATAAATGATCGATCAGTTCTTTAATTGGGTATCATTGAACTCTTTCCAAGGTTCGGAACAAGAAAGTCATCCTTATCCATGTTGTTCACCTGGCCATCAAAATTCAGGTCAGCCTGATAATAGCCTGCCTCGCCTGCCAGCGCATCCCAATCAGGACTCTTATCGGCCATGTTGATGGTTCCGTCGGCATTGATGTCACCGGATATCATCCCCCAGACGCCTGGCTGTAACTCCTTCTGGGCATTGCTGCCGCCGTGTGCCTGACCTGAACCGGTGGTGAAGTCATGCAGATAGTCTCCTCCGGTTTGAACCACCGGATTGGCCGACATGATCCCCAAATGGTTGCGGTGGTGAATAACCACAAAAAGGTTGTTATTGACAACTACATCAAAACGCAACATAGAACTACCGTCAATGTCAACAATGGATCCATCATTGAGGATAAAGCCTGCCTGCCTGGCTATCATGGCAGCCGGTGTGGCTGCATTGGCATCGCCGTTGGTCTCACGAAGTTCTACCAGAACCCAGTCCACAACATCTGCATTGGGAATGGCTGCAACGCTTTCTGTACCACTGTAATTCCAGGGTGAAGTGTTGTAGGGTTGTGTTAAGGGCAGTAATCCGGCGGTATTGAGATACGTGCTCATGGTTGATACTTCAGATCCGCCTTCCAGCATTGCTGTGAGACCTACATTGATATCTCCCACCACATTCAAAGTACAGGGGATTATGACTGTTGGAGTTACCAGATCGTTGCTTGAGACGATGACATTTGCATAGTAAGTACCAAACTCCAAACCAGATGAGTTAAAAGTAAGATCAACAGGAGCGGAACCACTACCCGGAACAGAACCAGATCCCGGAGTAAATGATAACCAGTCAACCATATTTGAATTGATCATCACGTAATAATCTTCGGCTTCACCATAATAATACGACCCGCACGGGTTGGTGAATGTGCCGCCATAAACTGCCATTGCACGCATCCTGTATTGCCCTGGTACTAACGTTTCGGGAATGGTGATCTGAGGATAATACCATGTATTGGCTGAGGTCATTAAAAAATTCACCAGGACAAGTTCATCAGAGGTAAGTATATTGTCATCATTGAAATCAATCCAGATGTTGACATATTGGCTGGAATATCCTGTTCTGATTGAAACCGTATAAGTTTCACCGGCATCAAGCAATGCCGGGCCAAGATTATAATAAGTACTCCACCCTGTCTGGCCTGTGTTATTGGCACACCCGTTATTCAAATTCTGGATTTGTTCCAGGGCAAAATCGGTGAAACCATCGCCATCAGGACTACATCCGTATGCATAAGTCGGTGCACAAAGGCTCGTGATGGGACCCAGGTAAGGCATCTTAACCGGATTCGCATTTTGAGCGCCGGATGCTGCAATCCTTTGAGCATTGGCCTCTTCATACGACACTGCTATTTCCGTTTCGTAGGCAATGTCATCAGGTGATAAGTCCTGGTTGGCTTGAACAGATTTGCTCCCGGGCAGGTCGTTCTTGGTAATGGCAAATGTGAGTGTTTCATCACCAAGGTTGGATATGTTTAGCACCTCAATCTGAGTAGCTTCCTGTGGAAGGGTCACTTCTAATGAGAGTGGATTAACATTGATAATGGGCGGAATTGTTGGTATTCCTGTGATACCGAAAAACGTAAGATATTGGTTCATCAGTTCCTCCCTGGTGGATGGGAATGTGCCATCAGTCAATCCGCCAAATTCATGCGAAGTACCAATCGTCCTGTACGTGCCAGGATTATTTGCCACACCGGTACCATACGAAGGCGACTGGTTTTGAAGGATCAGATAGGCAGGTGCAATGGCTCCGATGCGATCCATCCAATTGTTCTCCCCGGAATAAACAAAACTCATTCCTTCGGTGAAAGTACCGGCTTGTCCAAGTATGGTTCCCATATCACCGCTTCCGTCAGCAACCGGGTTGATGTTAAACATTCCGTGCACAGGAGTGGAGGGATCATAATACCAGGTGTCGCCTCCCTCCATGTAGATCTGTCCGCCATTGTTCAGGTAATTAGCCAATGTTGTACCTTGCGAGGCACTTAAAACAGTGTTGTTGGGATAGATACCAAGACAGACAAATACCGAACTGTAAATATTCAGGTCGGGCGGCAATGAAGTTGATATATCATAGGCGACACCTAACATAGCCAGGGCAGTTTGCATTGCCGGGGCCGAATTGTTATTCGGGTCCAGATTCAGGATCAATACAGGTATCTGTCCTATAATCAGGGTTTCGCTCTTCTGGGCATCATAAACCCCGGAAACCATGTTAAAATTGAAAACAGCTGGCGCTCCAATGGGTGCTGCAGCAGACACGCTCAGGTTAAATACTGCATTTACGCTTCCACCGGCCGGAATAGAGGGTATATTGTACTGATCAGTGTTAATTGTAATATACCCGCTTGCAGAACCTATCGTAGCCAGCACATTGCTGATGGGAACCTGTCCGGTATTTTGTGCGACGATCAGCAGGTCAACAGTTTCTCCCGGATCTAACCTGCCATTGTTGTTGCCTGTTGGGTCACTGATCGTAATTGCTCCAAACTCAAGCCTGGGGCCGTAAGTGACCACATCAAAAAAACTATTCCATATGTCAATGCCATCTGTAGCCGATATATTGAACCTGATGGTCTCCATGCCGGGTGTATTGGCTGCAACGCTGAATGCAAAACCGTTGGTGACGGTCTTGTACTGCCAGGTTGCAAAATTTCCGTAAAACTCAGAATTATCCGTAATCATTATATAAGGAGAATCGGTGCTGATAGTCACATTTACGTTTGTCCGGGGTGTATCGCTCCCGTTATACATCTCAATGCTGAGCAGGATGCTCTCACCAGCCTCTATCTGGCCATTGCTGTTGGGATCAGTTATGGAATGGCTGCTGTAAACAGGGCCAGGATAATTTATATAGTTGATGGCGGCCAGGGCGTTAACGCGACCGGCGCCATAGGTGTTGTCTTTTCCGGTAACTCCAAGATCAACCGATGTCATCTCCAGTGCTTCTGAAATCTGTGCTGGTGTCAGATTGGGGTTTTTTGACAATAGCAATGCCATAACTCCGGCAACACCCGGAGTAGCCATCGAAGTGCCGCTCATAAAAGTATATCCGAAATTGTTGTTATAGGTGCAGGATTTCACATCCACGCCGGGTGCTGTAACATCCGGTCTGAGTAATCCCATTCCCGGATTGTAAGGGTAGTCATTGAAAGGATTCACTGTTTGCCACGTGACAGGCCCGCGGCTGGAAAATGAAGCTATATTATCACCACTGTCAGTTGCTCCGACACTTACAACTCCCGAAAGTCCCCCGGTCGTTGTCTGGTCAGGATGCAGCCAGGGTGGCGGGACATCACCGGGAGTCCTCAGGTTATTAGGTACCCCGGGTAATGTTCCTTCATTTCCTGCTGCAACAGATGAGATCACGCCGGCAGCAAGTGCATTGTTGAAAGAATTACGCCATGATTGCCTGTCAGGGCCCCAGGATTGCTGCCAACCCAAAGATAAACTCAGTACATCGGCACCATAATCCACACCAAATTGAACAGCGGCCCATACGCCCGATTCACTGCCACTACCTCCTGAACTAAGTACCTTAAGAGCCATGATTTTTGCTTTTGGTGCCATCCCTGTCTGAGAGCCGGCAGTCCCGTCTCCGGCAACCGTGCCGGCACAATGGGTTCCATGGCCGTGATCATCCATTGGATTGTTATCCCCGTTCACAAAATCATATCCAAAGTAAGGATATGAAGGATGGGTCCACATGTGGCTCTGAAGGTCGGCATGGTTGTAATTAACACCCGTATCAATCACACCAACAACAACCCCCTCGCCTTCAAACCCGGCAGCCCACACTGCCGGAACATTCATGATGTTCACATTGTAGGTAATCTCAAGCGTTCCTTCAGGAAAATCATCTCCACCTGCCAGCAAACGCTCCTGAGCCATCAGTAAATTCCGCTCTTCATCCCAGTCAATCCGGTCAATGTCACTGCGCTGCGACAACTCAAAGATCAGGTCTTTTGAAGCCATGGCAGTGATCACGTTATTGATCCACAGGCTGTAGATCAATTCAGCCTCATTGGTTTTCGACCTCTGGTCAATTAAATCCAGAATACCTTTCTGCGTAAGCTGGCTGAAAGATTTCAGTTCATTTGTTACCAATGCCCTTCTGCCTGCACGGTCCAATGCAGGAAAAGCCTCTTCAAGGTTCTGAACATCATACTGGTCGGTCAAACGGATGTTGATCCTGATCAGTTCATTTTCGGAAACCTGTTCCATTTGATCAAGCAGATTCTTTGTTACGGAATTGCCAATCATTTTTTCCTGTGCCATAAGGGTTAATGACAACAGAAAAAGAATTGAAAATAGAATTCGTTTCATTGTGTAAAAGATTTAGTGAATGATTATTTGAAGTTAAGTTCATTTGGTATATAAGAACTGCTACCCTGATTTGGCAACAGAAAGTCATCCTTATCCATGTTGTTGACCTGGCCGTCAAAGTTCACATCAGCCTGATGGTAACCTGCTTCGCCTGCAAGCACATCCCATTCAGGGCTCTTATCTGTCAAATTGATGATGCCGTCGGCATTGATATCGCCGCCGATCATACCCCAGACACCCGGAGCTATCTGTTTCTGGGCATTGGTGCCGCCGTGTGCCTGGCCGGAACTTGTTGTAAAGTCGTGCATATAGTTCCCTCCTGCCTCAACAACAGGGTTTGATGACATGATCCCTAAATGGTTGCGGTGGTGAACAATTACAAACAGGTTATCATTGACAACCACATCAAAACGCAGCATGGAGCTTCCGTCAATGTCGACAATGGAACCATCTTTCAGAATGAAACCCGCCTGACGCGATACCATAGTGGCCGGCGTAGCCGTTGAGGCATCGCCCTGGGTTTCTCGTAACTCAACCAGCACCCAGTCCGCAACATCATTGTTGGGAATAGCTGCAACGTTTTCTGTGCCTGCGTAGTTCCATGGTGAAGTGTTGAAAGGTTGGGTTAATGGGATCAATCCGGCACTGTTGAGATAGGTGCTCATTTCACTCCCCTGCATGCCAGCTTCAAGCAGGGCGGATAACCCCAGATTGATCTGGTCGGTGACTTCAAGTATGCAAACAACCTGACTGAAAGGTTGGACGGGGTCATTGCTTGTCACCTGAATGGCGGCAGTATAGGTTCCAACCTCCAGTAGGTTTGCATCAAAGCTGACAGCAATATCCTGGGTGCTGTTACCATTGACAGTCCCGGCTACCTGAAGACCTCCATTGATCTTTAACCATTGCTGGTTTGGATTGTAGGTGTAATCTACGACCAGGTATGGTTTGTTGGATTCGTTCCATCCATCGAAATGAATGTAATACGTGGATGCATCGCGATCCATGATCCCAATCGCAAACCAGTCTTGCAACAAGGCGGCCTGAAGGTCAGTATTGGCTGTCCCACCCAACATGTGTAACTTCCAGCCCGGTGCATAGTTGCTCGCTTCGCTCCTGTACAAATAATAACCCGGGGAAGCTTCAGCAACGATGTCGTTGTATAGTGCAGTCGGTGATGCTGTCAATGGATCTTGTGTTATTGGAGTTATGCTCCAGTAAGGCCAGGAAGTGGCATTGACATATCCATGAAACTCAACCGAGTTGATCGTGGAACCATCCGGAACTGAACTTACATCGAACCGGATCCAGCCAGCCTCAGCAGGTGGAGCACCTTTAACAAGACTGTTCTGGGTTTTCGATGAAGTGGTGGTAGTGCCTGTATGAAATGGTGCATTGGTTGGATAAATCGTAGCAATGCTTTTTTCGCCCGGATTGTAAGCAACCTGAGCCGAATAGGTCAACGCTGTCTCACCTGTGTTGGCAACATTCAGCAATTTCTCTTCATAGCCTGCTATTGGAAGAACCTGATCGAATTGGCCGGGGGAAAGCAATATATCCGGTGGAGTTGGCAACGGTACAAGCGGCGGAAATACAATGTAATCAACCCAGGCACAGTCGCTGCCACCAATTGTATTTGCATCTTTAATATAGCTCCATGTAAAAGTATGGGTTCCGATCGTAACAGGGTAACTTACTTCACCCCATGCCACTTCGCCTGCCCACGAACCTTGTTGAACACCGTCGATATAGAACTTCAGGTAATCATAGCCAGGCTCAGAAGAAACTTTTCTGAAGAAAGAAACATTCCCCGCCGAAGATAAATTTAAAGTGATGCTCATGCTGGAACTTGCATTGTCACCAATAACCCCTGATCGGGAACAATAAGTTCCGTCATAAGCGCCAATATTTGTTATGTACCAGGGAGCACTTCCACTGAAAGACCATTGGGGCTCAAAAACACCGGATTCAAAACTCCATGCATTGCTGACTTCAAGCTGAAAATTGAAAACATGATTACTCACTGTAACATTTTTTGATTGAATAATCGTAGCATAACCTGTTTTGCTAACCCGAAAATCATAGGTTCCTTCCATCACATTTGAAAAAGAATACGCTCCTGATGCATTCGTACTGACCGGTAAAACCGGTGTGTTCATGATTTCGATCAAAGCTCCCTCAACCGGCAATCCGGTATCCAGGTCAGAGACTACTCCCGATACGGCCACTGGCTGAGACGGGACCAGATTGACATTTAGGGTCGTTTGCCCGAAACTGTTGATGTTTATATTGGTAAAAGTCTGCGGAAAATATCCATAAGATGAAACAGTAACCGTATAGTTTCCATCCATCAATAGCCTGTAATATCTTCCAAAGGAGGGATTGCTTTTGTAAGGCTCACGATAAAGGCCGGTGTTATCAACCCCTTCAATAAAAACCTCTGCGACTACGGGTTGACTGTTTGATGCATCTTTAACCAATCCGGTCAGTGTTGATTTGTCAACCCTGTTTAATAGGATCATGGCGGCCTGCAGGTTATCCTGACAAATCACCGGCACCTGTGATGCAGGAGGGATAAACTGTGTGGCGAGCTCAATGGTATAGCAAAAAATTCCATGCTTGCCGTAAGCCCAATCATCAGTAACACCAGCTGCAGGGTATAGCTGCCAGCTTGCATGAGGAGTGTAATAACCACCTCCGCTGATTTTCGGAATTGAATTGGCCATGCTCACCGCCAGGTTTTGCAAAGCTGCATTGTCAGGAGCGGTAGCATTGTTCATGTAACCATAAGGATACAACACCAGCTCACTGTAACTGTGGTATGTGATTCCGGCTACAAAATGATGGTTTATCATCAGATCGGCCACAGCCTGTGTTTCCGGCTCTGAAAAGGCTGATGGACCACGATATATCTCACTATTAAAGCTACCCGATGTTCCCTGTCCACCCCATTCCCATCCATAGTTCCGGTTGGGATCAACCCCATCCGGTGCGCCGTTGTAAATCTCAGGTGTTCCGCTGCCATTGTTATCGCGGATGTTCTTGCGCCACATGGTGTAGACCTCTTCTATGACAGCTCTGTGTCCATCCGGGTTGACAATGGGTACAAACCAGATTTGCTTGTTATTCACACTGGCAGTGATATCCGGATCGGATCCATAATTGGATACAATATGGTTCAGGACATACATGGTGACTTCAGTACTGATGGGTTCCCTGGCATGGTGTGCTCCAAAATAAAAAATGGCGGGTTCATCCTCCTCTGCCGCCACATTGTCCGAAACCTTTAAAGCCCATATGTCGTGATTGTATAGGATATAGTTTGTATTTCCGCCGCTGTAGTATTGCTTTCCCCGGCTGTCACCGAGGTCATACAACTTGCAAATGGCTGGATAATTGGCCTGAAGTTGCTGTAATTCGGTCAATACATCCGAATAAGTACGGTAACCTGTGAGGGTTTTTGCGTCCTTGAGGTTGGCTTTCATTTGAGGTTCTGTTTGGGTAATTTTGGGTAAAAACCCCAAACCAAACAATGCATCATGCCCCTTTTGATCAACCACCAGGTCGAGAAAGATGTTGGGAAGGTACGCTGCTATGTCGTATCCTTCAGTATAGAAATACTTGTAATCAGCCGGAGTGGGGTCAGAAATTCTGACCACCATTTGCTCCTGTGCATGAATATAACAAAATGACCATACAAAGAGTAGGGTAAGATACAATTGCTTCATTTGACCTGATGCTTTAATCGCGCAAATATAGCATGTTGAATTGATAATTGCTACAGGTCGGTCCATTTTTTCCTGATATATGCAAAAAAAATCCAATCCGGCCGGAACTGGGAAGAATGAACCGGCATGTTTAAAACAGAGTCGTTACTTTTGCAGACTATTTAATTTTTTATGAAACCTGTCATCGGAATTATACTCATTTTTATTTCTAACCTGCTGATGTTTCCAAATGCATTTGGCGAGGAACCCGGAAAAAGAGAAGACCGAAGGACCGAAAGAAAAGAGAGGGATAAATACCTTGGTGCTGGCCCCTTGTTCTCCTTCGTTAAAGTAGTGGACCACACCACCTCTCCCCTGCCCTATAAGGGCTATAACTTTCCCGGAGCTTCCATTGGCTACCATGTTCATTCTACTGAAAGGATCAAAACCTTTGAAACCGACTTTGCTGCCGGTAACCTAAATACCTCTACTGAAACGCCCTGGTATAATCCGGTCAATACCAGTTACCTTGTAGTAGCCCGCTACAATATTCTTTACAGTCTGAACAAATTTTCAAGTGAAACTCTTCGCTGGTACATCGGACCTGAATTCAACATCAACGGCCATTTTCGGGTGAATTACAAGTATGGAAATTCTGCATTCACTTTCGATAATTATAATGGAGTCGGGGTTGCATCCCGGATAGAGTTCCCCTTTTCATGGGAATCCAGAGAACTTAAATGCTGGTTCTTAAAGATCAACCGGCGCGACCGTGACCTCAGGCTGAGCTGGCAGGTCTCAATGCCTTTGGTCAGCTTGATGGTGAGACCCACTTATGTGACCATTACCAACTTCATTGATCCTGAGCTACAAACAAAAATCACAGCTGATCATATCAACGGAGGTTTCCTGGTTCCGCTGAACATCAGATCCCAAACCGAACTCACTTACATATTGCATAATCAAAATATGCTCCGGCTTGGTTACATCTGGAACTTTTACAACCATAATCCCGGCACCAATAAGGTGCAATCGGCATTTCACGGATTTGTGTTCTCATTTATGTTTAAATTCAATCATAAGCCATCCATAAAATGAAAAAACTGATCTTTTACTTCATCTCCATTGCTGTTTTTGCCGGTTGTGAAAAGGTTCTGATAGAAAAGGAAATCGCTGACGACCCGGTAACCAACTTTGAATATCTTTGGAAAACAGTGGATGAGAAATATTCCTTTTTTGAGTACAAAGGCATTGACTGGGATCAGGTTTATAATTCCTATCGTCCCCTCATCACGCCTGACTTAAACCGGGCACAATTGTTTTCAGTTTTGAAAAACATGCTCAACGAGTTGAAAGACGGACATGTTAATTTAAGTGCCTCCTTTGATGTTTCACGTTACGATTTCAAGTTCAATGCGCCTGAGAATTTCAATTTCAGACTGCTTCAGGATCATTATATCGGTTGGAACTACCGGATCACCGGACCACTCATCAATACCATCATTGTAAGAGATGACAGAAAAATCGGATACATTCGCTATGCAAGTTTCTCACAAACAGTTCAATCTGCTGACATTGACTTTGTGATCGCCCACCTCTGGAACACCGATGGAATCATCCTTGATATGCGCAGCAACGGTGGCGGCACCGTCAATAATATTTACAGGCTTGGAGGCCGATTCGCAGATGAGGAGCGGTTCATTTATTCCTCTATCCTTAAAAACGGTCCCGGTCACGAGGATTTCAGTGAACCGGCCAATGTCAATATGGACCCTCTGGGTGCCCGGCAATATACCCGGCCTGTCATGTTGCTTACAAACCGGGGGTGCTACAGTGCTACTTCGTTTTTCGCACTGGCAATGAAGGCTTTCCCCCATGTGACCCAGGTTGGCGATACAACCGGTGGTGGGCTGGGAGCTCCGGCAGGGTTTGAGCTACCCAATGGCTGGGGTTTCCGTTTCTCTGTTTCGCGAACCTTCAGTCCGCAGGGCGATAACTGGGAAAATGGCGTGCCGCCGGATGTCACCGTTTGGATGGATCCGGTGCATGAGTTGAATGGCACCGATGACATTATGGAGAAAGCCATTGAATTAATTACAAACAATTGACTCCCCCTGGTCGGGATTACCACTTAAGGGTTCTTTAAAAAGTTTACGATCTGAAAATTTATATAGAACAGGAGTGATCATTGTTGATAACCCTTTTGATATTTTTACCTCATGAAGATTCATTCCTTTCCTCTCAGCAATTAATTTTGGCCATGGATTCAGTCCCCCAAAAAGGGCTGTTCATTTATATTGAGTTGTTGTCATGAGCAAATTGTTGCTGCTTGTTTTTTTACTAAACATTTATGCTTCCACCGCGCAAAATGCGCCCTATCTCACTGCCAGGGTTGAAGCCGGTGAAGGCGCCTATTCGCTGCTGGAAAGGTTCGGACTTGACCGAAGCAATGAAAACATCCATGCTTTTAAAGAGATCAACAAGCTGAGCGATCTGAATCTATACCTTCATAAAGAGTACAAGCTGCCCATCAGGGTATACAATTACAATGCGGTCAGCATACGATCAACACTCAATATCAACGACTGGGATTATGCCGTAGCCATTCAAAAGTACAACGAACGGATGCATCAGGCCGGAGTCAAACAAAAGGATTACAGGGATGATCATATACTCTGGGTTCCTGACTTCCTTCCCAATAAGCCCATTTCACCAAATCACCCGGGAGTTAACGATAAGTTGTCCAACGTCCGGACACATCCGATCTTCGGCAAAAAATATGAAAGGGTTGAAATCACATCCAACAGACTAAAAGGGCATGTTTACTATGTCATTCCCGGCCACGGAGGGCCGGACCCGGGAGCCATTGGCAAATATCAGGGTCACATGCTGTGTGAAGATGAATATGCGTATGATATTTCTCTCCGGCTTGCGCGCAACCTTATTCAACATGGTGCAACAGTTTACGTCATTGTCCAGGATCCTGACGACGGGATCAGGGATGAAGCCCTCCTGAAACCCGATAAGGATGAAGTGTGCTATCCCAACCAGGAGATCCCGCTCAATCAGATCAAACGGCTTAATCAACGGGTGGATATCATCAACAGCCTTTTTAATCAGCACAAAAAGGCAGGTTCAAAAAAACAGCGGGCAATAGAGATACACCTCGACTCACGCGGATCAAACCAACGGGTGGATATGTTTTTTTACCACAGTCCGAAGAGCAAGGCCGGCAAAAAACTGGCGGAAAGCATTAAAAATACCATCGCCAAAAAATATGCCCAGCATCAGCGGGGCAGAGGCTATTCAGGAACCGTAACCGCCAGAAATCTGCACATGCTTCGGGAGACGTATCCGGTGATGGTTTATGCAGAGCTGGGCAATATCAGAAACGAACTTGACCAGAGGAGATTTCTGATTTACGATAACCGCCAGGCAGTCGCTAACTGGATTTGTGAGGGGATTCTGGATGATGACTGAGAACGAGCGGAGAGCGGAGTGCGGAGGGCTTAGAGCAAAGAGCGAAGAGCTGAGAGCAAAGAGCGAAGGGCTAAGGTTTGAGGTATTCATTCACAAGTTTTTCATAACCATGACTGATGCTCTGCATCAGAGGATGAACCACTGAAAAGGAGATTGAGTCAATCCATCGTACCGGAACAATTTTTCTTGCAGTACCGGTCAGAAAACAGGCGTCATATTGTTCAAGGTGATCCACGTTCACCTGTTCCATTTTAACCCGGATGCCTTTCAAACGGCAGATATCTAGCACTTTCTTTCGTGTAATACCCGGTAAAACCGCTTCAGATGGCGAGGTGACCAGGTAATCGTCTTTAACAAAAAAAACATTTGACCTGCTTGCTTCCGTGATGTGGTGTCTGTCATCTACCAGAATGGCTTCATAGGCGCCTGATGCCTCCATGGCTGCAACGGATTCAGTGCGCAGGGCTGAATTCCAGATCTTCGCATTGGGATGATGCCGCATGGCATACAGCAGAATGGTTTTCACACCTGTTATGTATTCCTCCGGTCTGGGAAGATGGGGCTTCATCAGGTATAGGAGAAAAAAATTGAAATTTCCGGTCCCAAAAATCATCTTCACCGGGCCGCTCTGATGTCCGTTCAATCCAATCAACCGCCTGACCACTGCAGGTATTTCCTGCCTGTTCATAAAAAAGCTTTTCCCAGAAACAGAGAAAGAGTGCTCAAGCCGGTCAAGATAATCATCTATAAACAAAGGAATACTTTCTTCAATCCGGATCACTTCATAGATGGACGGATTCTTCTCCGGAAGGTGCATGAACCTTTTAAATTCTGCAACGGGGTACTCCTGTCCGTTCAGAATAAAAAATTGTCCTGCGATATCAGCCATCTCTGTTTGCAATCAGGTCGTTCAGTGCGGTCTCAATGTCAGTGTATCTAAACACAAAGCCTGCCCTGGTCAATGCATCGGGTAATACTTTCTGGCTTGTCAATAAAAGCTCTTCGGCAAACTGACCAAGGGTTAGTTGAAGCAGACCTGAAGGGATGTGCAACCAGGATTTTCGCCCCATTCTTTTTCCCACCTCCCGCATCAGGGTTTTCATCTGAACAGGCAGCGGGGCGACCAGGTTAAAGACACCCGACAATTGATTGTTTTGTATCAGGTATTCGATGGCACTGACCTCATCGCTGATGTGGATCCAGGGCATCCATTGCCTGCCGGTTCCCATGTGTCCTCCTGCAAAAAGCCGGAACGGCAGCATAAGTTTTGGCAGAAGCCCTCCGTTTCTTCCAAGTACCAGGCCTGTTCTTATATAGACCACTCTTGTCCTATCCGGTTCATCCAGGTTCAATGCTTTTTCCCAGGTACTCACTACCCTGCTTAGAAATTCGCTCCCTGGTGGCGATGATTCATTCAAAGCATGATCCGGATCAGACCCATAATATCCTGTTGCTGAACCCTGAATGATTACGGCAGGTTTTTCAGATGATTTGTTCACCAGCTCAGAAATATCCTGTGTGACACGGATACGGCTGTTCAGAATTTTCTCTTTCTGTTTCACACTCCAGGGCCATTTATTGATAGATTCCCCGGCCAGATTAATGATCGCATAATTCCCTGAAAGAAATGGTTTCAGACTTTGATGAAGGGAATCACCATAACCGACAGTCTGAACATTGGATCCAAAACCATCCCTCACACGATTGGGATTCCTTGAAACCAGGATTACCCCGGAACTTCTAAAAAGGCCCGATTTAAGCAGCTCCCTTCCGATAAAACCGGTTCCGCCAAGTACGATGATCTTCATAGAATTTTTATTTCTGGAATGGAACGATAGAGATTATATGCTCTGAAACAAATAAACAGCATCAAAGAGCTCAAAATCAAACCTATGCCACAGCAAAAATACCCTGAAACCTGTTGGTTTAATTTTGACTGAGCATCACCGGCATGACCAGCATCAGGATATCCTCGTATTCATTCTCCCGGTCAACAGGAAGTAAGATACCTGCCCTGTTTGGTGCTGACATCTCAAGCCGCAGCGTAACAGCTCCCATATTGTTCACCATCTCCTGCAGGAATTTTGAATTGAAGCCAATCTCCATATCCTCTCCTTCATAACTGCAGGTCAGCCTCTCTTTTGCCTCATTGGCAAAATCAATATCTTCTGATGAAAGGGTTAACTCTTTGCCGCTGATCTTTAACCGGATCTGATTGGTAGACTGGTTCGCATAGAGTGAAACCCGCCGAAGTGCACTGATGAAAGGAGCACGCTCAATGGTGAGAACATTCGGATTTTCTTTTGGGATAACTGCATCGTAGTTGGGATACTTGCCCTCAATCAGCCGGCATATCAGGTTTACATTTCCATACTCAAAGAAAGCATTTACCTGGTCGAATTGAAGGACAACCTCTGCATCCTCAGGCAGTGCATTTTTCAACTGGTTCAGGGGTTTCTTCGGAAGGATGAAAGCGGATGTAACCGGTGAGGAAGCATCGGTTCTCCTGTACCTGACAAGTTTATGTGCATCGGTTGCCACAAAAGTGATGTCATCGGGCGAGAGCTCGCAATAGACCCCTGAAAACATCGGCCGCATCTCATCATTTCCGGTGGCAAAAAGTGTCTTGTTAAATCCGTTTTTGAGGATCTCTGATTTGATATTGATTTTTGAAGGATTCTCAAGTTTTGGCCTTTCCGGAAACTCATTACTGCTGTGGCCAGTCAGTTTGAATTTCCCATCACCTGTTAACAATTCAATGGCAAGTGTGCTCTTGTCAATGGTGATGGTGATGGGTAGATCGGCAAATGTCTTGAGTGTCTCAAGAAGCAACCTCGCCGGAATGGCTACCTTGCCCGGATCTTCAGCCATATCAAGCGCCACTTTCACCGACATGGTGGTATAAAGGTCAGAAGCGGTGACTGTAAGGGTTTTATCTTCCATGGTAAACAGAAAATCATCCAGAATGGGAAGGGTGTTGCTTGGATTGATCACACCGCTGATCAATTGCAGGTTCTTTAACAGAACGGAACTTGAAACAATGAATTTCATAAGTTATGCTTTTCCAGTATTTATCAATAATGTTGAATGGTCAAAATTATTAATTTTTTGAATTGAACAGTCAACTCAATTTTTGTTTTATGCATATTATTTCAAATCTGCATTAAAATCTATACATAACTTTTCTGAAAGGTTCCCATTGTCCGTAAAAATATATGATTTCAGAAAAATTTATCAATGAAACCTGTGTGTAGTAAACAATCATTTGGTTATTGTGTTTATGCTTTATTGTTCCGCAACCATCACAATAACTGAGAAGATATTTTGAACAGGTTGCAGAACCTGAATTATGGCAGATTTCAGAAACATTAAACAGTAGCAACTTATCATAACTACGCTGATAAACATTCTATCAAAACACACCAATCTTGTGGCTGACTCAGGCACATTTTACAACTTTTTATTATGCTAACAATAACTAAAATACCATTTATGAAACAATTCCATTCATTCACTCATGATTTAATGAAAACAGTTCTTTTTTCACTCATCGTGTTATCTGCATCCATGGTTAGTGGCCAGGATAGAGCATTAAAACCAAATTACAATGCCAAACCTGTTACCAATGTGTTTGAAAGAGGTGCTGTAACGCCGCAGGAAATGACAGAACGCACCAAATACCATCCTTACATGGAGGGCGAAATTGTTGTAGCACTTAAGATGAATGAATCAAGGGAATCGGCCCTGGTAAGGGTTCGCGGGTATGAATGGTCGCGTTTATTTGGTGACCATGCGGTTCAACCGCTGGCATACCTGATGACAAAGGAACTTCAAGCAGACAAGAGTATTTCACTGGTTCATCTTTCGTTACCCGAAGGGCTGGATGTATTTGATGCCATGAATTTGTTGGATGGACAGGAAGATGTTTTATGGAGTTCACCGAACTTTTACTTTGAGGGCGATCCGCGTGAGATTATTCCCAACGATCCGTTATATGGTTCGCAATACCACCACCCATTGATGAAAAACAATCTGGCATGGGATATAACTTTCGGCAATCCGGACATTATCGTCGCTATTACCGATGATGGAGTGTCCCTGAGCCATAACGACCTGTCACCCAATATATGGGTAAACATGGGTGAAATCCCAGGAAACGGTATTGATGACGATGGCAACGGTTATATTGACGATGTGAACGGCTGGGATTTTTCGTCCAATAACAATGACCCCAATCCAAATAATTCGAACCATGATCATGGGACGCATGTTGCCGGTATCGCAGCTGCCCGGACCAATAACGGCATTGGGGTGGCAGGTGTATCAGGCCATTCCACCATTATGCCGATACAGTTTTACGGTGTCGGATCCTGGACAGCAGCTGTGTGCAACGCGTCATTCAGTTATGCAACCGACAATGGATCTCACATTGTGAATACCAGCTATAATATTGATGGCTTTGTTGGCGACCCGGTTTTCACTGCAGGGATGCAATACATGCACGATGCAGGCGTATTGCATTTCAACTCTGCCGGTAACAACAATCAGTTAAACCCTCCCCGTCAGGCTTTTCATCAGTCACTTTTAACGGTAAGTACGGATGCTTCAGACATCAGGAGTAGTTTCACCAATTATGGTACAGGCATGGATATTTCTGCTCCTGGAACTTCCATTTATTCTACAGTCCTGTCGAACGGTTACGGCACGAAGTCAGGCACCAGCATGGCGGCTCCCAATGCAGCCGGAGCAGCAGCATTGATCTGGTCGGCCAACCCTACCTGGAACAGCTACCAGGTGGCAGCCCAGCTTTTAGCCACTGCCGATGATATTGACGGCGTAAACCCATCTTTTGCCGGCCTGATGGGCTCAGGAAGAGCTAACACCTACGCTGCCCTTACCACGAATATTGGGCCCCCGGTGGTTAAAGCACTCACCGGAATTCCGGCTGAGGGAAGCACAGTAACTCCGGATGATGTGACTCAGTTTACTGTCGCTTTCTCACAGGTGATGGATCCAAACACCGTAAACAACATGGCTAATTTCGAACTCAGTGGCGCCGGACCGGACAATATTTTCGGAACCGGTGATGATGTATTTTATACGGTCAGCTCTTCTGTTAATTATATGCTTGGCACAAACCAGATGACTTTCAGTGTTGGCGGCCCACTCTTCATCAATGGTTTGCATCGTCTGCGACTTGTGTCCGGAGGTCTGACCAATCCGTTCGGTACTGCTTTGGATGGCGATGGAAATGGAACAGGTGGCGATGATTTTATCCGTAATTTTATCATTTCTTTTGCACCGTTTGCTGATTTTTCAGTTTCAATAGCAACTCCCATTCCAGGTGAAAATGTTGTTTTTACTGATCTCTCTGCCAATAGTCCAACATCTTGGATTTGGACCATTACTCCCTCTACTTTCTCGTTTGTGAATGGCAGCAATGCAAATTCACAAAATCCTGAAGTTCATTTTACTGAACTTGAATCATATACAGTAACACTTACCGTAACAAATGTTTATGGTTCGGATAGTGAAACCAAGGTGGATTACATCAATGTTATCAGTTGCATCTATTGTGCGGCAGCAGGAAGCACAGGCAATGAGGAGTGGATCAGCAATGTGACCTTCAACACGATCAATAACTCATCAGTGCCCGGAGCCGGTTATTCAGATTATACAGCTATATCAACAGACGTTGATCCGGGTTCCACTCATGTCATTTCTGTCACTTGCGGTTCTGTTGGGAATTGGACCGAGTATATCAGGGTATTTTTCGACTGGAATCAGGATTGCATTTTTGACGATCCTGTGGAAAGCTATAATTTGGGACAAATCACAGGGCCGGGAACCTTAACTGCCAATGTAACAGTGCCTGCTGATGCAGAGCCCGGACCGGTAAGAATGCGGGTAATGCTTAGATATTCCGCAATTCCTGCGGCTTGTGGAACTTTTTCTTATGGCGAAGTGGAGGACTATACCATTATCGTTACCGGAAATGAAATCCGGCTCAACTTAACAGCAATGCTTGAAGGTCCTTTTGATGGCGATGAAATGCGGACCGATCTGAACGCAATCCTTCCATTGTCACAACCGTTCAACTTGCCCCCATGGAATTACACGGGTTCAGAAAGTGTAGCATCTATTCCGGGAGGTAACGTTGTTGATTGGGTTTTGGTTGAACTGCGTGATGCAGCTACACCCGCTGCCGCAACATCCGGAACAACAGTTGCCAGGCAGGCAGCTTTTATTCTGAAAAATGGCTCCATTGTGGGACTTGATGGTTCATCGTATCCGGAATTTCCGGTAACAATATCACAGAACCTATATGTTGTTCTATGGCACAGAAACCATATTGGCATTATGTCGAACATAGCAGTTCCTTCTTTTAACGGATTGTATTCCTTTAATTTCTCAAGTGGTGTGAACCAGGTATATGGCGGACCAAATGGCCATAAAGAGCTTGCTCCGGGCGTATGGGGTATGTTCAGCGGTGACGGAAACAGCGACGGCAACATCGGGTCAGGGGATAAAGCTCCAGTTTGGGAAAGTCAGACAGGCTTATCAGGTTATATCATGAGTGATTACAATCTTGACACAGAATCCAACAACCTTGATAAAACCGAATACTGGATGCCAAACATAGGGAAAGGAAGCCAGGTGCCAAATGACTAAGCGGACTCTTCTTTCGAAAACGGCTGCACGATAGCTCTTATTGGCAAGTCCACTCACATGAAATGAACTGGTGTATTTGAATACCTTTCATATTATTTTTCCGGCGTCATTCTGACAAGGATTCTCCAATTTGTTTCAATGTGGCAAAGACCATATCGATATCGCTCAGTGTAGTGCGGTGTGAGCAAATGGATAATCGTATGACTACGTCGCCTTTTAATTTACTGGTCATGACAAAGGCTTTTCCACTTATTTGAATTTCATCTGCAATTTGCTGATTCAGAATATCCGATTTTTCCTTTAGCTTTTCCGGATTTTCCTTCCATTTCTCTTTTAATGCAAGAGGGCAATATCTAAAGCAATACATAAATAAATTGGGTTTGTGCAGCGCTATAAAATCTGCATCGCTCCTGACCAAAGCATCCAGATGTTCTGCACACTTCACATTTTGGGATAACAAGGTGCGATAACCTTCTACACCGAGGTATTTAAGCGACATCCACACTTTTAATGCACGAAAGGAGCGAGACATTTCAGGACCATAGTCTAAGTAATACAGCCCGGTGTATTCACTTGGAAGTGTACCGCGCAGGTAGGGTGCCTGCAGTGAGAATACCCTTCGCAGTTTTTCGGCATCCCGCACCAGGACACATCCGCAATCATATGGAATATACATCTATTTATGAGGATCAACCGTGACAGAGTCGGCTAATTCCAAACCTTTGTATTGTGCTGCTTTTTCAGGCAAAATACTGCCAACAGCTCCGCAGGCGCCATCTGCATGAAACCATATGTTTCTTTTCTCACAAATAGTGGCAATTTCCTCTAATGGGTCAATTACACCCACATTGATCGACCCTACCTGTGCCACGACACAGAGCGGTAAATTTCCATCCTGGATGTCTTCATCAATCAATTTTTCAAGATGAGCAGGATCCATAGAATAATCATCCCTGCTTTTCGCAAGCCGGATGGATTCCCGGCCAAGGTTCATTAAATCCACAACACGAACAATAGAAATATGCCCCTCATGGTCAGACATATATACCCTGAACTTTCCGCTGAAGTGTTCATTTTGCAACCCTTTTTCTGTAGTGTCGTAGGGTGCCAGGTTACGGGAAGCGGTTTGCAGCGCAGTGAAATTTGCCATTGTACCTCCCGTTGTAAACAACCCTCCACAAAAAGCAGGATAACCAATTAACTCGGCAATCCATGAAATAGTCCTCCGCTCTATCTCTGTTGCAGAAGGAGCCGGCTTCCATCCTCCGAAATTCATATTGACAGAAGTTGCCAATGCCTCAGCCAATGCACCAATCATTGTACCCGAGCCGTTTACAAATCCAAAATATCTTGGCGAGCCAAGATGTGTGGCATATGGAAGCACTTTATCTTCCCATTCAGCAATGATTGCATCAGTGTCTTGCCCCCGCTGCGGCAGGCGCTCTTGAAACACCTGCTCAACTTTTTCAGAAGTAACGGCCGGAAATACGGGTAAATCCCCGATATGACCATAGTACTCGCTGATTATATCTATTACACGATAGCCGAGCTTTCGAAATGCGTCAGCTGGCATATCATGGCTAAAAAATTGGTTCTGTTCCATTGAATAATGTTTGTAAGAGATTTTGCTTTTTGTATCATATTTAAACCTGAATTGTTGTCAGTATCATTGGATTGCACATAAGAATTGCAGGCCTACCGGATCATAATCAGTTCCATAAGAAAAAGTTGTTGAGATTGATCATCCCTTTAAAGCACAACTCATTCCAATATTTTATTGCACTTTCGGTTGTCCTGTCATTTGAAGGTCACACTAAGCAACCCTCAATATCTTCTCCATCTTCCGACCTTTCGCCAATTCATCCACCAGCTTGTCCAAATACCTTACCTGTCTGGTAATTGGATTTTCAATCTCTTCTATCCGGTAGCCACAAATTACTCCGGTTATCAGGTGTGCGTTCTGGTTTAATTTCGCTGTCTTAAAGAAAGTTTCAAAAGTTACTTTCCCGTCAATAAGTTCCTGCAGCTTCTTATCATCAAAACCGGTCAGCCACTCTATTACCTGATGCAGTTCTTCTTTCGTTCTGCCTTTACTTTCAATTTTTGTAATATAATGCGGATAAACCGATTCAAAGGTCATTTTTGCCATTCGTTCATCGTGTTCGGGTGTTGTCTGCATATATCAGATTTTTTTAAACCACTTTTGTGCTGAAGGTCTCCGTTGCGGACAGCCTGGCCAGCAACAGGGCTGCCTTTTCCATTTTTCAAATCTTCAATCAAACGGTGAATGTGTTCTGCTTTGGTTTCCGGCTTTTTGACAATTGTGACCCAACAAATCCATTCGTTCCGCTGAACAGGTGTAAGGTTATTCCAACGCTCAAGAATATCAGGTTCGGCTTTCAATGATTTTCCTAAATCGTCTGGCACTTCGTGTACAACTCCAGATTCAATCTTCTTATGCATACTTTTTGAATCCGCATCTAACCGAAACTTCACTATTTTTTTTATCAATGTCAGAGGTATTGGTTTGTCAACAGGAAACTGAATTGCACCTTTTGAGGTACTATATTTTTCCAACTCTTTTTTAAAATGAACCATTGGGTCAGGGGTTGGATAAAATCCGATATGATTTTGATGAAGAGCATAGTAAACCAACACTTTTCTTTGCCGGAAGGCAGGCATACCATAGCTGATCGTTTCTGTCGCCATTGGTGCTGCCTGCCTTATGGCTTGCCGCAGTTGTTCAAGGGTTTCACGAATGCCGGTAGGCTGCAATGCATGATATTCATCGATGTCTCTGAATTTTTGATTGCGACTTTTCATATGACAAAACGTTGTTTTGTTATGAATATTTCCTGTAAATTTAGTCTGTGCAATCACACCAAAATTTTTCCAAACCGGTCTTGTGAGGGTATCTGGGAATTTGATTGGTGGCTTTGCAGCAGACTTCATTCCGGTTGTGTTTTGAAGAAGTAAAAACAGATTATCCATGATTCAGGATCAGTTTGTAGAAAATTCCCCACAACAGGAATCATCACAAAAATAGCACTTTCTGTCAAAACATCTCTTTAAACATTTGATTTTCAATACAATGATTTTCTCTACTTCACAACCAGGTCATTCTGGCATGGTAATAAACAAAAATATCAAGATTGAAAATGTATAACATTAAAAAGCAATATTATGAGACAATTAATGATCAGTTTTTTTATGGCTATCTGTGTGTTCATATTTTCAGGTATCGCTAGGTCTCATAGCCTGAATTACGGTGTCAAGGGAGGTTTCACATTGAGTAACTTATACATTGATACAGAAGACTTTGATGATGAAAACGCCAGAATCGGCATACATGCAGGCTTATTTAGCCAGGCTATGTTGACGGGAAAATTTGGAATTCAGCCTGAATTCTTATTTACACATAAAGGAACCGAAGGAAATTATAACGGATTGGTCAATCAAACCGTAAATTTTAATTTGAGTTACATAGATATTCCAATCTTACTTGTTTTGCGGCCGATAGAGATCATAGAAATTCATGCAGGTCCTCATTTTGGGGTTCTGTTGAATAGTAATGTCAAATACTCCGGTTTCATTGACGGGGAATCAAAAATTGACCGTGATCACCTTAGCTCTTTCGATTATGGCCTGACCGGCGGTGCTGGATTCAATTTTGGAAATCTGCAGGCTGGCATCAGATATAATCTCGGATTGCATAAATTAGCTGATAGCGATCGGGCCCGCGTGCTGTTAGGTGATAGTAAAAACTCATACGGACAGCTTTATCTGGCAATAAAGTTTTTCTGACGGTCAGTCTGATCAGAGGAAAAGATTATGAAGCGTTCAATCAAATTCTGGAGTTTTGCGCACGCTACTCCCCTTCCTCCCATAAACTTCTCATTTCTCTAATTTTTGTTAACGTGTAGGCAGCATCTGTTCCATAGATTGGTTGTATAAAATATCCTCTTTTCTCATATGATTTGCTTAGGTTATAGTTCATTGTTTCGATACATGCTCTGATTTCTTTTAATTCACTCAATGTATAAGCCGTAATCCTTACTTCATAACCCTTTCTTCCTTTCGGTTCTCTAATATACCCGCTTCTTATAAAGTATTGTCCCAAAAGCTGAATTGCATTTTTTTTGTCTGGATCACGAAATGGTAACCGTTTAAGTGTTTTTTCCCACCAGGGTTCTACCAATACTTTTTTAGCCGCTGCACTTCCCGATCCTTCATATTTATTCGCTTGTCTGATTTTCGTTCCGGAAATAACTAATTTACCCTTCCCATTTCTTTTCTGATTCTTAATCTTCCTTACATTATTCTTCTTTTTTTTACTTTCAGTTTTTTCTACACTCCTTATTTTATCCAATAAATTTACACCCGGTCTTTTCTTTTTTGAAAATTTGTACCATGTTAAGAATGTCTCAACATCAATGCTATTCTTCTCACAAGCTCCAACAACCCCAATACTTCTTGATTCCTCAAGAATATTCTCCATTTCCTCTTCGGTCTTATCTGTTTCCCTTACAAAATAAATTCTTAGCATGTCGTACAACAAAAAAAAATTCTATGAACCCTTTTATTTAAGGTGGGTTCTAAAAATTCATTTTTAAATTTTTTTCAGACACAGAATCGAACCCAATTAAATCTGGGCTGAAAAAGTAAAACTTTTTTACAACTAATTTTTCAATTTATGTTCAAAAATTCCAATACATTTTATTTTTTATTACGATCAACTAACATATATTCAATACATTAAGCCTTGCATGAATTTAATCTCTTTACTTGTTCAAATCTGAAGAGATTATAGGTGAGGTTTATCAACCCAATTATGCCAGTTGCTCTTATTAGTCCTACTGATCTCACAACCAACCCGTTCATGCTTTGCTCCATAAAGCCGAATACGTGTTCCACTCTCACTCTGGTTTTAGATTTTACCTTGTTTTTCGCTTTTTGCTTATCAGTCAATGGTTTTCCTCTATACCCTTTTTCATGAACTTTATTTTTAAGCCGATGCTTCCGAATTACTTTCTTCTGTTTTTCGCCGGTATAAGCACTGTCTGCATATAACGGTTGCCCTTTATCGCTTTTGTCTAATAAATCATCTAAAGCCTGCGAGTCATGCACCGAAGCATCTGTAACTACATAAGTGTTAATGAATTTGCTTTTTGAATCTACTTTTGCATGATTTTTATAACCGTAATATTTCTCTCCATTTTTCTTTGTCCAGCGTGCATCAATATCTTTGTGGTTTTTCTTATTTGGTTGGTCGTTCCATAAATCCTTGCCTTCGCCTTTTTTTATCTTTTCGTTTTCTTCACGCGTGTTGCGTTGGCGTGGTGCTATGGTAAAACTGGCATCAATTAGTTTTCCTTCATTGAATATCAGGTTTTTATCTTCCAAAAATTGTATGAACTGACTGAACAACAATTCTATAACCCCACTCTTTGTTAGATTTTCTCTAAATGCCCAAACGGTTTTTTCATCAGGGACTTTATCTCCAGACTGCAATCCCAGAAATTTTTTAAAACTTATTCTGTCAATGATTTGATACTCAATTTGCTTATCGCCAAGACCATAATAGCGTTGTAATATCATGATTTTAAACATCATCACTAAGTCATAAGGTTTTGCTCCTGCATTGCTTTTCTTTTCTGTATTTAGAAGTTTTGCCTCCAATGTATCGCGAAAAGACTCAAAATCAATAACATTGCTTATCTTCTCTAAAGGGTTGCCAATTGCCGACAAACGCTCAAGGGTGAATTGCTCATCAAATAATCCCTTTTCGCCTTTTGCCTTGTAAATCTGTGATGTCATTTTTTGCATTTATTTATGTGCAAAAATATGGATAATTATTTGAATAACAATGTTTTAATTTATAGAACTCCCCTAAAACAGTCGTTAAGTGCATAGATCGTTGTCGGATGGTTGCACTGCATCAAGCCTGCAGGGATGCGCTGCATCGAGCCTGTCGAGATGTAGTTCAACACCGACTCATCGCTGGGTCTTGCAGACCGCTCAGAGTCCTATTTATTATGGACTGGCTATTCAATTTGTAGTTTATTTTTTCAATTCTGGCGAATTAATAAAATCCTATACGCAGAACTTAAACCGTTGTCTATAAATGGAAAGCGATATATTTTTATTATCGGTCAAAACAAATTCGTGTCACTTAGCCGCTTCGCATCAATGGCAGTTTGTGCGAAACGGCCATAAAAAGAAAATTATTTTGCTAAAGAACTGCTTTTTAGATAACTAAAAATAAATTTTCTTTAAAATAATAGCTATGAAAACATTAATATTAGCAATTGCATTATTAGGTGTATTTTTTATAACTGCACCAAAGGAAGTAAAGGCAGAAGAACCTTGTGTTACAATAGTATTAAACTGCCCAGATGGAACCTCACATATTGTCATGGTTTGTGGTAATTACGGGGGAAAAATAGAATGCCTTTTTCAATGGATGGACATTTTATGTGGCGATAATGATTAAAAGTTAAATACAATTAAGATTAAAAAGATGGGTTGAAATAATATTCGCCCATCTTTTAAATTGAAAAATCTCTAAACATACAATCATGATTAAAAAAAATAATTACCTCATAAAAACAATAAAAAAGTATATTTTTATACTTTTCACAATTTCACCGTTATTTCTTTATACTCAATCGGCGTTAAAATATTCAACTGTCAATATTGATACTGCTAAACTTATTGCTACTTATTCTCTAAAATTTGTTGAGGACTCACTGAACAATGAGTTTGTTAAACAAGAAGACATGCTTCTTCTGATTGGAAATAATGTTTGTTGGTTTATAAGTAAAAACTTATATCCTTATATAGAAAAGCTTAAAGCTATTGAAAATGATTTTCAATTTCAACAATTTATAATAAATGGTATAGGTGAATCTCCAATACCAAGAATCCGATACAACATATATTTGAATTATCCATCCGGAAAACTTACATTTACGCAAAACATTCTTTCCAGTACCTTCAAATATGAAGAAGATATGAATTTATTTAACTGGAAATTAACTGAGGATATTGATACAATCAGTGGATTCAAGGTTCAGAAAGCATTATGCGAATTCGGTGGGAGAAGTTGGGTTGCCTGGTTTACAAAAGAAATACCATTGAACATTGGACCATATAAATTTAATGGATTGCCCGGGCTTATTCTAAAAATTAGTGATACACAAAATCATTATGATTTTGAGTTTATTTCCATAAATAAACCCGAAAAGGAAACCGTGATCGAAATACAGCAATGTGATTATGTTGAATGTACAAAACTGGAATTTTTCAAGGCCGAAGATGGTTTTCGTGATGATATAATCAACAGGGCCAAAGAGGCTGGGCTTAATAATAAATCGCAACAAACTGCTGCCAGGAATATGGCTAAACGCAATAACCCTATTGAACTTAAACGGAAATAAATGCCGCATAAAGGCTCTTCCTTATTGACAAATAAGTGGTTAACCGTCAGCCTTTTCATCATGTTTATGATCTGGAATAATCTGGCTGGGCAGGTTACCATTGAAGGCCTTATCATCAATGAAAAAGGAACGCCACTTCAAAGGATTAACATCATCGTTTACCAGCCTGGCACAACCTCTGTTATTGCTTTTGCCGTAAGCAATGAGCAGGGGTCTTATCGTACTACTGTGACAAGTCCAACTGACAGCCTTCAAATTGAGGCCAGTTCGGTTCAGTACAGAAATGAGAAAAAAACCATTGCAAACAAGACACAAAAAATTGACTTCATATTGGAAGATGAGGTAATGGAGCTTGACTCCATCATTGTTAGAGCCCCGGTAATTCAAAAACGAGGCGATACGTTAAGTTATCTGGTCAGTTCTTTTGCAGGGGCAGCAGACAGAAGTATTGAGGATGTACTGAAACGGATGCCAGGCATTGAAGTGGAAGCTGATGGAAAAATATTGTATCAAGGGTTACCGCTTAAAAAATTCTATGTTGAAGGCCTTGACCTGATGGAAGGCAGGTATGGGGTTGTTAGCAGAAATCTTCCACATGGTTCGGTAAGTGTCGTAGAAATAATGGAAAACCATCAACCAATACGAATATTAGAAGACCGTGTGGGATCACATCAGGCTTCAATCAATATCAAACTAAAAAAAGGAGTGGCAGCAACAGGAACTGCAAAACTGGGAGCCGGATATGCTCCTCTTCTTTGGGATGTTAATCTTACTCCCATGTTGTTCAGTAAGGATTTTCAACTGGTTGGATCATGGCAAACCAATAATGTAGGGAATGATGTTTCACAGCAACTCCAGTTAAAAACATTCGATGAAATTACAAAGTATGTTGATCGTCCTTCTGAAAATACAAATTTATTGAACATACAAAAACCAATTCCTCCTCAAATAGAACAAAACCGGTATCTTGATAATAACATACATTTGCTGAATTTTAATGGTATTCAGCGCATTAACCGTGACTTTCAGTTACGAACCAATCTCTTTTACGTAAATGATATCCAGAAGCAAACAGCCTCGCAGTTTCGTACTCAATATATTCCTACTGATACGCTTTATTTTTTCGAAAACCTGGCTACCAGGTTACATAATCATTACCTTCATGCGGAATTTGCACTGAACCGGAATGTTAAGAACAATTACCTGAATAATAATCTGATCATTGCTTCAGGATGGAATGATCAGCGTGGACTTGCCATTCGATATAACGAAAGGGTAGATCAGGAATTAAATCTACCTGCAACAAAGTTTTCAAATGAGCTTCGGTCGGCCAGCTTCATCGGCAAGAATCTGATTGATTTTCAGTCATTTATTCTTTATGATAACACTGATAATCATTTAGCGGTTAAACCAGGCCAGTTTGAAGTTCTCCTCAACGATGGAGAACCTTTTGGGATGGTCAGTCAACAGATGGGCTTAAAACGATTCTTCACAGATAATTCGGTTGGAACAGGGTTACGGTGGAAGAATATCAACCTTTTTCAAAGGCTTGGCATTTCTTACAGAAAACAATCAATGGAGAGTTCCATTATTAAAACCCAAAACAACCTTGAGCAGAATGCGGGATCCCAATTTGAAAACCTGTTGCAAGGATTGCAAACCCGCACTTACTATAACACAAATGCAGAGTATCAAAAAGCGAAATGGACCATTAAAGCTAATTTTCCGATCAGTTGGTATCATGTAGATTTAACCTCAGTGATACCGGAAGATGGGCAAAAAGAATCCTATTTTTTATTCGAACCTGGTGTGTCGCTCCGTTATAATATCAGTGTTTTTTGGAGCGTCCGGACTTTCTGGAATTATGCCAGAAAGATAGGAGATATTGATCAGGTTCATTATGGATTTATTCTCAAAAATTATCGGCTGTTAACCCAAAATGCAGCTCCCGTTTCAGAGAACTCCCGGCATAATGCCGGAGTTTATATATCCTACCGCAATCCCATCACATCATTCTTTAATTCTTTAAGCTATTTCTACTCAAAAAATAATTCCAACCAACTGATGAATCAGGTTGTTAGGCCGGATGGGTCAACCGTTGTTGATGTTTACTATTTACCGAATTCATCTTATACACAAAGCATTCAGGGACAGTCAAGTAAATTCATTACCGCCACCAAATCAACCTTAAGGATCAAGCTTTTCTTAAACCAACACAGGGGTGTTTCCAATATGAACAGTGAATTGTTCAATACCACGAATTATTTTTACAGGATTGAACCGGAGTTGAGTGTTAGGATAACACCTTGGTTGAATGCAGATTATAATCTTCGGGCAGATTATTTAAAGACATTTATAGAAAATGAAGAAAGAAGTAACGTGTCCATGCTCAAGAACAACGTGAACCTTTTTGCTTTCCCGCGGAGGAATCAACTTATTAGTCTTTCAACTGAATTCTATCGCTACCATGGCGAGACCAATACTTTTATGGATATTATGTACCGGTACACAATTACCAGGCACAAAATTGATTTAGAATTGCTCTGGAGTAATATCTTCAACACTAAACAATACACCAGTTTGAATGCAAATTACAATACGGTTTGGGAGTCAATATACTTACTTCGACCTGCTCAGGTTCTGGTTTCAGCAAAATTTGGATTCTAAAATCGTTTGATAATCCATTTTCAGGCCGAGGATCTATAAAATCAATCAAACCTTATAAGCAATTGCATTGATGTTCATCCCTGCCCCCACTGAGGCAAACACTACCACATCGCCCGACTCAAGGCTGTGATCGCCGAATTTCTCTTTCTTCACAAGATCATAAAGCGTTGGAACTGTAGCAACGGAATTGTTGCCCAGCTTGTGGATGCTCATCGGCATAATGTCTGAAGGAACCTCCCTGATCCCATAAAGCCGAAACAACCGCTTTAATATCTCCTGGTCCATCTTTTCATTGGCCTGGTGGATGAATATCTTCTTCACATCATGGATATCAAGACCAGCCTTTTCCAGACAATCGCGGATGACTCCCGGTACATACTTCAGGGAGAACTCATAAATCTTCCTTCCGTGCATCTTCAGGTAACGGACTTTCGGGTCGGCATGACCTATATTCGACTTGCCAAGGAAAAGATAGTAAGCCTCCTCTTTGGTATAGGTTTCGGCGGCAAATGCGAGGATCCCCCGTGGTGTGTCTTCTACAACCGGTTCGAGGATCGTGGCTCCGGCCCCATCGGCATAGATCATGGAGTCACGGTCGTGCAGGTCAATGACCCTTGAAAGGGTTTCGGTGCCTATCACAAGACACTTTGAAGCGACTCCGTTCCGGATGAATGAATCGGCATGGATCATGCCCTGTATCCATCCCGGACAACCAAAAATCAGATCGTATGCAACACATTTCGGGTTACTGATCTGCAGCTTGTGCTTGACTCTTGATGCAAGGCTGGGAAGTAAATCTGTCTGTATGGTACCTTTCTGTACATCACCAAAATCATTGGCTACAATGATCTGGTCCAGTTCCTCCGGATTTATTCCTGCGTCATCAATGGCTCTTATGGCTGCAATGGCAGCAATATCGGATGCATTCAGATCACCTGTTACATACCTTCGTTCGGCAATTCCTGTTATGGCTTCGAATTTTTCTGATATTTCATCATGCGTCAAATCAAAGGCCATCTGATTGGTGTCATAAAAGGTATAACTGGCAAAATCCGGATTTGTAACTATCTCAGTGGGAATGTAACTTCCGCTTCCGGTGATTATATGATTGGTATAACTCATTGCAATGCAAACAAAATACTAAATAATAAAAAATGAATTGACGGTGCAAAGATAATTCAATCTGGAAAACCAATTTGCAACAGAGAACGTAAATTCATACCTGCTGAATCTCCTTTACATCAATCATAGCAGTGTGGCCCATCCTAAGAGAGGTTTTTAAACCACTAGCGATGTACTCATGACTGATCCAGAGATTGCAGCCAGTCGCCCAGCAGATCAAATGCCCTGACCAGTTTAGGACACTGCTCTATGACAAAATCATCAGCAGGATGTTCAATTCCAGCCTGCCCGGCAGACCGCAATGCCTCCTCGCCGTTAAAATCAACATATGCCATTCGTGCTGTTAACTCTTCCGGTTGGCGGCCAAAATCGCTTCCCGGAAGCATGGCCACACCGGTCTCTTCCAATAGGCGGTCACAAAATTCAACAGACGTGTAAATATCTTTCTCCTTTAATTTTTCACGGTAATATTCAAAATCCGGAAACAGATAAAAAGCTCCTTCAGGTTTGGGGTATGTCACATGCAAACGGTCGAGTCTTCCCGTAAGATACCGTGCTATGGCTTTTAAAATTTTTCGGGATAGGTCAAGGTAACGGGATATTTCATCGCCTCCGCTAAACGCTTTAACAGCAGCATATTGAATAGGTGCGGAGGTTGCAGTATATGTCTCACTGGCCACACTGGCCATAGCATCCAGCAACCACTTGAGCGACGGCGGAAATGAGAATGTACCTAGCCGCCATCCGCCTGCACCACACCATTTACTCATTCCACTGCTGATGATTGTGCCTTCGGGGTAAAACCGGGCTATAGAAACATGTTTTCCCTGGTGATGAATCATCCCGTAGATCTCATCGGAAACAAGTACAAGCTTGTATTTGCGGGCAACCTCTGCAACCTGTTTCAGCCGGTCAAGCGTATAGGTGCTGCCGGTTGGATTGGCCGGATAGTTCAGGATCACCAGGCGCGGACGGCCGGGATCGGTCCGGCAAATCAGGTCAAGTTTTTCGGGAGTCAGCCGGTAATCATTCTCCTTATTCGTGGGCACCCAGTTCACATGCCTTCCGATGATCCTTGCCTGAGGTGAATAACTAACCCAACTTGGTGTAGGTATGGTAAGATCGCCGTAATAAACCAGTTGAAGAATAAAAATCAGCTCTTTGGACCCGGGTCCGATCAGGATGTTTTCGGCCCGACTCTCAATTTTGTGAACACGTGTATTGAACCCGGCTACAGCTTCCCTCAGTTCAGGCAGTCCTTTCACGGGCAAATAATCTTTTCTGAAGGCGTTATCCCTGAGTGCCTCTACTACATGCGCCGGAACAGGAAAAGGAGATTGTCCCAATCCCAGTTTAAAGACCTCCAGGTTATTGCGCAGCCGTTCATTACTTTTTTCGTTGATGGCCAACGTTGCAGATGGGTTCAAACCCCTCACATTGAGGTTCAGATTGATATCAACCGTGGTGTTGTTTCTCTTTGACATACTGGATTCAATACATTTTGAAAAGGATCACCTGGCAGCCACAGCCTGTTCATCCAGCATTTTTGCCCACTCGGGATTGACCCTTTTCTTCCAGTCACCCTGATGATACAGATAACTAACAATCAGCGGCAACACTGAAGTGGCTTCAGCATAAACCATCTGTTCATGGGTTGTTTCAACCTTACCCCACGATGCAGCCTCTTTTAGTGTACTGCTTGAACAGGCACCATCCCGTGCATCGGCAACGGTGATCTGAACAGCATACTGATGCATGGGAACATCCTCACCCAGCATCTCGGCGCAAATGACTGTATCCTGTACAAAATTCTTGGGAACACCTCCACCAATCATAAACAGCCCTGAGCTTCTGGCCGCCATTTTGATCCTGGTCAGCTCCAGAAAATCTTTGACCGAATCAATAGACATGTGTCTTCCGGGATTCTCCCATTGGTGCTTGACCAGCCCGAAACCGGCGCTGCTGTCGGTAAAGGCGGGACAAAAAATGGGTATATTTTTCTCAAAACAAACCTGAACCAGCGAATCTTTCTTTTTTGAGTTCGTCACCAGGTACCGGCCCATCTCCCTTATGAATTCCCGGGATGAATAGGGACGAGGGTCAAGTTGATCGGCTATTTCCTTGATGGTGAGGTCACAAACCTGAAGTTCATCCTCGTCAATGTATGTATCGTAAATCCTGTCGATGTATTGCTCACGAAGCAGCCGGTCATCCACATCCGGTGAGCCTTTGTAATGTTTAAAGCCAAGTGCTTCAAAAAAATCCATATCAACAATAGATGCGCCGGTAGCAATGATGGCATCCACCATATTGTGCTTTACCATATCCACATAAACCTGCATACATCCGCCGGCACTGGTGCTGCCGGCAAGGGTAAGGAAAACTGTACAACCTTTATCATTGATCATTTTTTGAAAGATATCGGCAGCGTTCGCCGTATCGCGCGAAGTGAATGACATATCACGCATGGCATCAATGATTGGGGTCGAATCAAACGACTTGATATCAATGTGTTTCACCACCTCTTTTAAAAGCTCTTTTTTACCCATGATGGTTATTTTTGAAATTTGTAACTCAAAATTTTATAGATCATTTTGGCGGCAAGAAAATCCGGTGCCTTGTTGATTTTATTGGGACATAATTCAACCACATCAAACCCGGTAAGGTTTCTCTTCTCAACAACCTTTTTCAGGAACCGAATGGTTTCGTTCCATAAAAGTCCGCCGGGTTCAGGTGTTCCCGTGGAAGCCATGATGGAAGGATCCAATCCGTCAAGGTCAAAGGTGAGGTAAACATTGGGTGTTAACCGGTCGATGGCCTTGTCCATCCAGTCGGCACCCGCTCTGATATCCTCAGCATAAAAGATGTTTTCGCTGATGATGAATGGTTTTTCAATCACATCCATGCTTCTGATGCCGACATGAACACAAGGACAAACTTCAATGGCCCTGGCCATCACACAGGCATGGTTGAATTTACTGCCTTCGTACTCAGGACGTAAATCGGTATGTGCATCAATCTGAAGGATCGTAAGATGATCAAATCTTGCTGCATGTGCCAAAATGGCACCAATACTCACCGAGTGCTCACCTCCGATTGTTACAACAAACTTATTATGATTCAGCAGTCTATCCACTTCATGCTGCACTGCGACGGACATTTTCTCAGGACTGGATTTTTCAGTAACCGGATCAGCTGTATAAATGCCTTGCCTGAATACCTCCAGACCGGTTTCGATGTCATACAGTTCCATGTTGGCCGACGCTTCAAGAATCGCTGCGGGGCCTTTGTCGGCTCCCTTTATCCAGGTGCTGGTCCCATCATAGGGAACAGGTAAAACGGCAATGCGCGAGGAATCAAATGCCGTAAAATGATTGTCAATACCTCCGTAAATCATGGCACAAATATACAAATTTAGTATCCCAAAATCTTGAGCATGGATTTAAAGCTCTGCTCCTTGGCAAACAACTTGGTGGTATAATCACCATCTTCCGCATTATCAATGATCACGTGCTTGGGAGCAGGGATCAGACAATGCTGTATGCCGCCGTATCCGCCGATGGATTCCTGGTAGGCGCCGGTATGAAACAAGCCGATGTATTGAGGTTCGGCCGGGTTATATTTAGGGAGGAAAACGGCGTTGGCATGAGCCTCTGAATTGTAAAAATCCTCACTGTCGCAAGTCTGGCCACCCAGAAACACACGTTCATATTCAACATCCCAGTTGTTCACCGCCAGCAGGACAAACCTCCTGTTAATGGCCCAAGTGTCGGGCAGAGTGGTCATAAACGAGCTGTCAATCATGTTCCATGACTCGCGGTCATTCTGTTTCTTCTGGTCCAGTATAGAATAAAGGACTGCTCCGCTCTCACCTACTGTGTAGGCGCCAAATTCAGTGAAAATATCGGGTTCCTGTACGTTGTGAAGGGTGCAGATATTTTTGATCTGGGCAATGATCTCCTCACTCATGTATTCGTAATCGAAATCAAATCCGAGTGTGTTCTTGATCGGAAAACCTCCTCCAATGTTCAGTGAATCAAGTTCGGGACAAACCTTTTTCAATTCACAGTAAACGTTCACACTTTTGACCAGCTCATTCCAGTAATAGGCAGTGTCTTTGATCCCGGTATTGATAAAAAAGTGAAGCATCTTCAATTCAAACCGGGGATCCTTTTTCACTTTCTCAAGATAGAAAGGAACAATATCATTGTAACGGATGCCTAACCTGGAGGTATAAAACTCAAATTTAGGTTCCTCTTCCGAAGCGATCCTGATTCCAAGCTTCAGCTTCCCCTTTCCGTTCAGACCGTTTTTGTATTTATCTATCTCAAAGAGATTGTCCATGATGGGAATGATGTTGTGGTATCCGTCATGAAAAAGCCTCATTATATTTTCGACATATTGCGACCGCTTAAAACCATTGCAAATAATATATCCATCCTTGCTGTATTTTCCCTCCTCATGCAACCTTTCGATGATATCAAGATCGAAAGCAGAAGAAGTTTCGATAAAAACATCATTTTTAAGCACCTCATCGAGGATAAAAGAGAAGTGTGAACTCTTTGTGCAATAGCTGTAATAGTATTCTCCGTTGTAATCAGCTTTGGCCATGGCAACGTTGAACCACTTTCTTGCTTTCTGAATTTGCTGGGTTATCCGGGGAAGATAGGTGATCTTTAACGGCGTACCATACTGTTTGATCACTTCCATCAAAGGGATATCGTTGAAGTACAATTCATTGTCTATAACTTTAAATTCATCCTGCGGGAATTCAAAGGTCTGTTCTATTAAATCAATATATTTGTTTTTCATTTCTTATTCATGTATTACGATCAAAGTAATAACAATTGATCAATCCAGGTAACTTAAAACCTGAATTTTTTGCAAAAGTAAATCATTTGGATTTATTAAGTTGTAC
>JBLRXC010000020.1:0-34679 GCA_047920975.1 Bacteroidales bacterium
GTCGTTTGAGCCAGGCGCTGGTACCAAGGCTATTTGCGGACTCAGTTGCTACGGGCATGCCTGCGTTGATGTGGTCAACACCACCATCGGTAACAATGAGATTGTCAACCCAGTTAATAATGCACAGGTAATTGCCCAGGAAGGAGCAAAGATTAACTTCTACAACAGCATCATTCACGGGGTGGAGGATTATGAGATTTTTTTAGGTACTGGCCAACCCACCTCCTACATCTCCACCATCAACATTTCGCACTCCAATGTAAAGGGAGGAGAGGGCAACATTCAGAACTGGAACAACATCCACAACCTCAACTGGCTTTCGGGTAACATAGATGACGACCCGCTGTGGTCAGGCTCGGAGCCACACTTTTACGATCTGCTGGAAGGTTCGCCCTCTATCAACACCGGCACTCCCATGTATGAGCCGGGTATGGATTATCCCTTCATCAAAACCGAGGGAGGCAAGCACATCCTCTACACCCTCACCGGCGACACCATCCACCTGCCTGCCACCGACCTTGCCGGTAACCCGCGCATCTCCGGCGGCAGGATAGACATGGGCGCCTATGAGTTCCAGGAGACCACAACAAACCAAAATATATACGGACAAACCCCAAAACACGGTTTCCGGGTTCATCCCAACCCCTTTGTCTCGAATGCCTTCATCAGTTTTAAAACAACTCGCGATCATCAGGTCACCATCAATGTGATCAACATGAAAGGAGAAACCATGCGTACCATTGCCTCAAACCGCTTTCCAACGGGTGAGTACCGCCTGATCTTTGACGGGCAGGATGATGCGGGCTTCGTCCTTGACCCGGGAACATACCTGGTTTGCCTCTACCGCGACGGGATACTTGCCGGTTCAGAAAAACTGGTAAGGGCAAAAAGGTAAATTTGTATGAATTTGCGAACTCATTTGAGTGAATTTGTGGATATAAATCTCACAATAAAAAAACTGATTACTTTTGCGTAAAAGTTCGGAACGAAAATATTCGCAATCATGAGCAAGAATCCATTTAAGTTCGGTAGTATAGTTGATGGTCAATATTTTACTGATAGAGATAAAGAAATAGCATCTGTGAAATCGTTGCTTGACAGTGAAAATCACCTGATTATCATGAGTCCGCGGCGCTATGGCAAATCCAGCCTGGTCAACAAAGTAATCAATGAAACCAAACGACCTGCAATCCTGCTTGATTTGCAACTTATCACCGATACCCGGGACATGGCTGCGCAACTCCTTAAACGAATCTATCGTCATTATCCTTTTGAGCGGTTGAGGCATTATATACGGAATTTTCGTGTGATACCGGGTGTTTCAATAAACCCGGTCACCAACGCTGTTGACATCACCTTTCATCCCGAAAGCAATGCCAATCCTTTAATGGAAGATGTTTTAAACCTGCTTGAACAACTCAGCACTCAAAAGAAAAAGTTGATAGTCGTTTTTGATGAGTTTCAGGAAGTGGTGAATTTTGACAGCAAAATTCTTTCACACCTTCGTTCAGTGATGCAACACCACAAAAACCTGAATTATATATTCCTGGGATCACAGGAATCCATGATTCATGAAATATTTGAAAAGAAAAAATCTCCTTTTTATCATTTCGGTTTGGTACTCAGACTAAAAAAAATACCTGAAAAGGATTTCCGGCAATACCTCTCTGATGGTTTCTCTGCTTTAACTGCCGGCAAAACTGAAATCACAGATCATATCATTGAAATCTCCCGTTGCCACCCATATTACACCCAGCAACTTGCCTACATGGCCTGGGAGGAATTACAAAAGTCAAATGATGTAGCAAACTGTGTAAACAATGCACTTTCGGTTTTAGTTGAGACACACGATATGGATTACGAACGTTTGTGGAACAACCTGAACAAGACCGATCAGAAACTGCTTATTGGTCTTGCACATGGACCTCAGTCACCCACTTCAGAAGCTTTCATCCGTAAATTTAACCTTGTCGCTACCAGCACTGCCTTCAGCAGCCTTAAACGACTCATGAACCAGGGTTACATTATCAAAACCGATAAAGAAGCTGAAATTGACGATCCGTTTTTCAGGTTTTGGATAAACCAGCGAAGAGAGGCATAAAAGAAATTAACTTTACGGGACCGCTTGTGTGAATTTGTGAACCCATTTGTGTGCATTTGTGGAGAAAGAGACTCCACAAATAGACTCAAATTAAAGGCATAAATAGACTCAAATTTTAGTCAGAATTTTATATCCGATTGCAAGACGAAGGGGGTAATTGAATTATTAATCATGGATTAAACCTATTAGTAGCCTGATTATCAAATAGTAAATATATGGACGATTAATTTACTAAACTCTTTTGAACAATTTTTTGATGTCATTGTTTAGCACTCTGTTATGATAGGCTTATCGAAAAGTCATGCAATCAATTCTACCATTGAAAACTAAAAACTACTATGATGAAAAGAACACTAAAAATTGCATTATTCGTCTTTGGGTTTTTGCTCCTGATTGTTGCAGGAGCATATGCTTACATCAATCTGGCCTTACCCAATGTGGGACCTGCTCCTGAAATGACTGTTGAGGTTACCCATGAGCGTGTCGAAAGGGGCCGGTACCTGGCCAACCATGTAATGCTCTGTATGGATTGTCATGCCGAACGTGACTGGAGTTTGTTTGCAGAACCTCCAACTCCCGGGACATAGGGAGCCGGAGGGGATGTATTTGATCACTCCATGGGTTTCCCGGGTGTTTTTATTTCCAGTAACATAACACCAGCCGGTATTGGTGACTGGACCGATGGTGAGCTTTTCAGGCTGATCACCACCGGTGTAAAAAGAGATGGCACACCAATTTTCCCGGTCATGCCATATATGAATTACGGCAAGATGGACGAGGAAGACATTAAGTCGGTGATTGCATACATCCGGACACTGGAGCCGGTGCAAACCAATCACCCTGTATCCAAAGCCGACTTTCCATTCAGTATGACCTTCGGACAATTCCCCAAAAAGCTAAGCCCACACCCATACCACCGCGAACAGATCAGTTGGCATATGGCGAGTACCTTGTCAATGCAGGTGCATGTTATGACTGTCATACTGCTTTTGAAAAAGGAAAATATGTCGGAGAGTTTCTCGCCGGGGGCAGGAGTTTTCAATATTCTGACGGAAGTATTGTAACCAGTGCAAATCTGACCCCACACGAAACCGGACTGAAAAACTGGACCAAAGAGATGTTTGTCAGTCGTTTCAGGGCTTATGCCGACAGTGCGTATGTTCCGGCAACGGTGCAGCCGGGTGAATTTCAAACCATCATGCCCTGGCCAATGTACGGAGGCATGGAGGTAGAGGACCTGGAGGCTATGTTTGCTTACCTCCGGACTTTGACACCAGTCAACAATCCTGTCAAACTGTTTGTTCCTGCCAGTAGGTAAAACAATGGATTGAATGCATGGCTGCCGGTTGCCTGTTCAGGGGTGACAGGCAGGTTTGTATATTTCATCCTCTCATGATTTACTTGCAGGGTTAGTTGCTTCAGCAAAATGAACCCTGTAAAATACCTGAGAGGATCACGGCACCGGCATTCTTTGGACTTCTGGATACGCTGTGTCTGGCAGATGAATTTCAAACAATCAAAGTAGTTGTATTCAGCATTGAAAAGCCGGCTGAGATAATCTGGTCGCCAATGGAATCGAGCCAGGTCATACATTTTTATTACAGCTTGTGACATAGCAAAATAACAATCGTGTTCCCCTCTGAAAACGTGCAATAGAATATTTTAAAAACATTTATTCGGTAACAATCTCCGCAGATCAACGTCATAACTTATACTTAGGTGCAAGATTAAAAAATTTAATCCCGGAAATGTTGTCAGGTTTATTCAGAAGTAAAAGCATTGTTAGTCCCCTTATCATCTTTTTGATTCTGTTTTTTCGGTCAGCGGTAATGACCCAACCGGAGGATGGTCCTGTCATTTCCCGGATAATGACCCTTGGAGTTTTTCATTTTAGTTACCCCAATCTGGATGCTGTAGCAACACACAAGAATAACCAGATTGATGTTCTGGAACAGCCCTGGCAATCAGAAATAGAAAACCTGGTCACAGCGCTTGCCGGGTTTCGTCCAACCATCGTCGCCGTGGAGGTTCATCCCGATAAACAACCACGAATGGACTCACTCTATGCATTGTATATAAATTCCCAAACGGCTTTGACCCGAAATGAAGTTCAGCAAATTGGTTTCAGGCTAGGACGAATTTTGAATCTTAACAAAGTATGGTGCATTGATGATATGGGTCGTCATTACAATAATATCCTGACACTTTTTGATGACAGTACACGCCTGGAAAATTTTGGCCATCATTATCACAATTCTTCTGATACAATGTATTATAAAGCCCGGCCGGCTGAAAAGATCACAAGTATATTGGAGACGCTTATCATTGATAACGATCCGGATGCCGTTAGCGAGAGTCTCGGTGCTTATTTTGTAAATCTGTTCAAATATGAGGAAGAGCCTGGCGATTTTACCGGTGTTGATTTTGAGACCGGGCGATGGTTTAACCGTAATCTGAGAATTCTGAGGAATATCCAGAGAATACCAAGGGGTCCCGACGACAGGATATTATTGATCATTGGAAGCGGGCATCTGAATTTGATGAATCATTTTCTCGAAGTCTCGCCCGAATTCGAACTCATATCACCCTTGCCCTTCCTGGATGAAGCAAAGAGGATGAACTATGAATAGTTTGATTCTCAGTTAAAAAAAACCGTATGGTGATGACTTTTTTGAAGCTTTCGGTTCGCAGCCTCTGGCGGCAAAAGGGATACACTCTTGTAAATATTGCTGGACTTGCCTTCGGCATGGCCCTTTTTTTATTGATTGCCGTGTTTGTGCTGAAAGAATTGCAAACCGATAAATTTCACCGGCGTTATAAACAAATTTACCGCCTTGAAATAGATGAATATGCTGTGACGGCCAGTATGGCCTCCGGGTTTGTCAGTACCATACTTCCCGAAGCACTTGAAGTCTGCCGCCTTGATGTTGGCCACAGCAACGTACTGGTAAATTCTGGAGAGCAGCAATTCAGGATCAATGAACTGATCTATGCCGACAGCAGTTTTTTTCATGTTTTCAGCTTTGACCTTATACATGGAGATCCGGCTACAGTGCTGTCAGAGCCTTTGAGTATAGTGATTTCAGTTTCGGAAGGGGAAAAACTTTTTGGGAATGTATATCCTGTTGGCCAAACGTTGAAGGTCAACAACAATCTGACTTTTCAGGTTACCGGAGTGATGAATGACGTACCTGGCAGCAGCAGCCTCAAACCAACGGCAGTGATCCCTTTTCATGCCCTGGAACAGATTCGTGGAGATAACAATATTCTGAATGACTGGAATAACTGGAATTACTATACCTATTTACTCCTTCCTGTAAATCATGACATCAAAACCATCAACCAAAAAGTGCAGGAGGGGATGGATCAGATTGCCAGTGAACGGTTGGGATTCCCTGATCTGGAATTGGGTTTTTTCCTTCGCCCGTTATCAGATATATATTTCAACCAGAGCATTCTTTATGATCATGTTGACAAAGGCAACAAAACCTTCATCATGGTATATATTGCCATTGCCGTTTTTATTCTCATTATCGCTGTGGTTAACTTTATCAATCTCAGCACAGCAATGGCTTTCAGGCGGGCACGTGAGGTTGGGCTCAAAAAAGTGATGGGTTGTACGAAAGCCAATCTTGTCAGACAATACCTTGGCGAAGCCATCATGGTGAGTCTGGTAGCACTCCTTATTGCCATATTGCTTTTTGTGATCATGGTGCCTGAATTCAATCAACTTACCCACTCAAACATTGATCTCAGCCTGGTGAAAAAGCCTGTGACCATGCTCTTCTTCATTCTTTTTGCTTTGATGGTTGGTGTGTTGTCAGGTCTCTATCCGGCTTTTTTTCTAACCCGGTTCGAACCTGCGGTGGTGATGAAGGGCACAATCACCAGAGGCAAAAGGGGCGGTCTGCTGCGCAAGGTTCTGATCGTTTTCCAGTTCACCATTTCCATCAGCATTATCATGGCTACCATAGTGATATACAGCCAGATGAAATACGCCCAAAAAAAAGACCTCGGATTCGACAGCAGTAATATAATACATTTTTATAGCTCCGGCAGTATCAGGGAGAAATATGAAACTTTCAGCAATGAGCTTAAGCAGATTCCGGGGGTTGAATCTGTCGGATTTTCGAGCAGTGTACCGGGTTTTGTGCAGATGGGGTGGGGGAGGATGGTTGACACAGTGGAGCGCCGAATAAAAGCCCTTGCCGTTAACCCTGAGTTCCTGGATGTGTATGGGCTGAAGATCGTTAGTGGAAGAGCTTTTGATCCGCATCGCCAATCCGATCGCGACAGCGCCTTCATCCTGAATGAGACCGCCGTAAAACAGTTCAATCTTCAGGAGCCGCTTGGTGTGAGTTTCTCACATGGTTCGGTGGTGGGCGTTGTGGAGGATTTCTCATTTGTATCCCTGCACCACAGCATTGAACCTCTTGTATTGGCTTACCTGCCCTCCTGGTGTTCGCAGATCAGTATCAAACTCTGTGGTAGTGACTTTCCCGAAACCATTGATCGCATTGAGGAGGTCTGGCATAGGTTTGCACCGGGCTTTCCCTTTAGCTGGCATTTTCTGGATGACTCCATCGGCCGACTTTATGAAAAGGAGCAGCGTCTCTTCAGGCTTTTTATCTTCTTTTCCCTCCTTGCCATCTTTGTTGCCTGCCTTGGCTTGTCGGGGCTTGCTTTGTTTACCACTCAGCAACGAACCAAAGAAGTAGGCATCCGGAAAATACTTGGATCATCAGAAAAGGAAGTGGTGTTGTTGCTCACCCTCGACTTCCTCGTTCTGGTACTTATGGCCAATATTATCGCCTGGCCGGTAGCATGGTATGCCATGACCCGCTGGCTCGAAAACTTTGCATTTCATACCGAAATAGAGTGGTGGATGTTTGCATTATCCGGTTTATTGGCACTTATTATGGCAGTACTTACTATCTCCTTTCAGGCTGCGCGGACAGCGATGGCCAATCCGGTAGAAGCCCTCAAGTATGAATAATACCTCTGCTGAACCTGAGGTTAAAATTCATCTTTTCTCCGGTGTTCCCTTTGTCAAAAGACTGATAAAAACGATCACCAGAAAGGCAATAATAAATCCTGGAATAAGCTCATAGATCCCTGTGGTCTCTTTGAGCCATAACCGCCAGAATATGGTGATGAGCGTTCCGGCGATCATACCCGAAACAATGCCTGCTTTGGTTGCTCTTTTCCAGAACAGCGAAAGGATGAGTGCAGGCCCGAATGCTGCTCCCAATCCACCCCACGCAAACAACACAAGCCAGAAAACCAGGTCCTGTGCAAGATAAGCCAGGAAAAGGGCAAGGATTCCTGAAAAAACCAAAACAATGCGGCTCAGGTAAAGCTTCTTTTTTTCATCAATCTCTTTTTTGCCGGCTATCACCTTCTCATAGAGATCCCTGGCAAAAGTGGAGGCTACAACAAGTAATTGTGAGTCAGCTGTTGACAGAATGGCCGCAAAAACACCTCCAACCAGCAGCCCGTAAAGTACCGGCCCAAAATATTCCGATGACAAAACCAGGTATATCATTTCCGGATCAGCATCAGGAAGAGAATTGATGTCAGGAACCAGGATCCTGCCAACCAGGCCGATACAGATGGCGCCCAGTCCGAGAACAATATTCCAGAATGTCCCGTAGATGGCGCTGTATTTTAGTTTTACGGGATCGGCGATGGACATGTAACGTACCACAATGTGGGGTTGTCCCGGTGAACCAAGACCAATACCCAGAAAGCCGATAATAACTCCGGCCCCCAGAGAAAATGGATCGAGGTAAGCCGGACTCAAACGGTGAAGCATGTCGTTCAGGATGGCCAGACCTCCGATCTGAATGATTCCGATGACCGGCAAAACAATCAGCCCGATCATCATGATAATGGCTCGCACTACATCGTTATAGGCTACCGCCACGTAACCGCCCAGTACCATGTAAACCATGATGAGCAGGCCTGAGATGCCCAGAGAAAGTATAAATGAGAGATCCAGTGCAGTGGAAAGGGACTTCGCCCCTGCATTGAATTGCGCAGCCACATAAGCTGTGATAAAAATGCCAATGATGATGACGCCTGTTATGCGCAGTAATCCTGACTTGTCTTTAAACCGTGACTCAAAATAATCAAGCAATGTGATGGAGTCCATCTCCTGGGTTTCTTTGCGGAGTTTTCTTCCGAGGTAGACAAACTGCCATGCTTCTACTGCAATATAACCCACAATAGCCCATATGGCACCGGTGCCTGAAACATACGCCACGCCACTCAGTCCAAGGACAAGCCACGATGAACGTCCTGAAGAAATTGCAGATAAGCCTACGACGAAGGAGTTCATAGAACGCCCGCCAATAAAAAAATCTGATTGACTTCTTGTTTTGAATATGGCCAGCAGACCAACGACCACCGGGAATAAAAGTGTGATCAGAAAAACAAAAAGTGCCAGCGGGTTACTCAGTTTGTCATATATGTTTTCAACCATATTGCACGAATCAATCATGTAAACCAGACATGGAAGGCAAAGTTATCAAAAATGAACTGATGTTGGTTTCTTATAAATGAAAATCAGGCTGCTTCAATCCAACTGGTTTATTGGGTTTATGACATTTTCCGGGTGATAATAAGGTTGCTGAACCGGTCACCTCAGCCAGTTTTTTCTAAATTTGCATATAAATCAGTTGCCTGTCCAATAAAACACCTTACAATGAATCCGGATAATCAAAACAACAACCTGATCCACTCTTACCTCGCATTGCGAACAGCTGTTGGCTGGATTGGTATCATGCTTCCTTTCACACTGGTAACAGGGGTCATCCTTATTTTCAGGGAGCGGATGATCATGCATTCCATAAGTAGTTATTACTACTCGGGTATGCGCGATGTATTTGTCGGGGCTCTATGTGCTATTGCCCTCTTTTTGTTTTTATGAAGTTTATTCATACCGGCGGGCCTTCTTCGAGTTTTATTTTCTGGGCCGAGGCGATTGCACTGGTTGCCTTTGGCATCTCCTGGCTTACGAAAGGGGGAACTCTTTACCCTGATAAATAAGCAATGTGGCTTCCAATCAGGGAGGATAAGTTATCTTTTTACGAATTTATGATCCGGACATTGTTTTTATGTAAGTTTGCATATCGGATTTTATCTGAACATCATCAAACCTGATGGACCAAACATAACACAATGGATGACAATAGCCCCGGAAAGTAAATTCCGCAATGGGAGTAAGTTGAAAGAAGATGTTTTCAGCCTGAAAAGAATGGTATAATTTTTTTCAGTCATTGATGATTCCGTGGATTATTTTTCTTTGCCAGTGAAATTAAGATGTAAAAATCATATGGACCCAAATCATGACCGGCAGTTAAAACTCGCACTCGATTTTGTTGAACAGACAGGAAGAAATATATTCCTGACAGGTAAAGCCGGCACGGGAAAGACTACCTTTTTGCGCTCGCTGAAAGAGCGTATATTTAAGCGGATGATTGTTGTTGCACCTACAGGGGTTGCAGCTATAAACGCGGGAGGTGTAACTATCCACTCCTTTTTTCAGATGCCATTCGGGCCGCAAATACCAAAGCATGACGATCACAGGTTGCCTGATGAATCAGGAAGTCAGGAGGCAATCAAGCCCATTCAGCGCTTTAGCAGGGTGAAGATCAATATTATCAAAAGTCTTGATTTGTTGGTGATTGATGAGATCAGCATGGTGCGGGCAGACCTTTTGGATGGTATTGATGAAGTATTGCGCAGGTTCAGAGACCGCAACCGGCTGTTTGGCGGGGTTCAGCTTCTGATGATCGGCGATCTCCAGCAGCTTGCACCGATTGTCAGGGAAGATGAATGGCGTATCCTCCGTCCATATTACGATACCATGTTTTTCTTTGGAAGCCGTGCACTTCAAAAGTCAGATTACGTTACCATTGAATTGCACCATATCTTCAGGCAAAAGGATGAGGATTTTATACGTATCCTCAACAGGATCAGGGATAATTCTGCCGATGAACTTGTACTTCAGGAACTAAACAGGCGATACATCCCTGGGTTTCATAAGGAAAACCATGAGGGGTACATTACCCTGACAACCCATAACAGTCAGGCACAGTCGATCAATAACAGTGAACTGCTCAGGATCAATACCAAAGCATTTACCTTTACCGCAGAGGTGGAAGGTGATTTTTCGGAATATTCATATCCTACGGACTTTCATTTAACCCTGAAGAAAGGAGCCCAGGTGATGTTTATTAAGAATGACCCGGCGTCGGAGAAGCGTTTTTTCAATGGGAAAATTGGAGCCATTGTGGAGATTGATGCGGATGAAATTATTGTGAAGTGCAAAGATGACCCTGAAACAATCACGGTAGAACGACTGGATTGGCATAATTACAGGTACAACATCAATGAGGAGACCAAAGAGATTGAAGAGACCATTACCGGCACTTTTACACAGTACCCCCTGAAGCTGGCATGGGCCATTACCATTCACAAGAGTCAGGGACTGACATTTGACAAAACCATTGTGGATGCCAATGCCGCTTTTGCTTTTGGACAGGTATATGTCGCGCTCAGCCGGTGCAGAACTCTGGAGGGGCTGGTACTCAGTTCGCCGGTGTTACCACACTGCTTGAAAAGTGATGCTGTCGTTTCGGAATTTGTGCATGAAATGGAACGAAATCCAACCGGCGAGCGTGTTCTGACGGATTCCAGATTTGAATACCAGCGGGAATTGTTAATGGAACTGTTTGATTTTCATACAGCTCAGAGCCGGATATTTTATTGCATGAAGATCATGAAAGAGAACGCAGGTAGTCTTCCCGGGCATTTTCCTGACAGATTTTCCACACTGCTCAGCAGGGTAAGAGCCGATGTTATGGTTGTCGCTGAAAGGTTTATGATGCAGTTGAACCATCTGATCAGCCATAACAGAAACATTGACAAAAATGAACCTCTTCAGGAGCGGTTGAAGAAAGCGTGTGTCTATTTCAGGGATCAAATCGGAGCCCTGATTGAAAAAGATCTTGGAAATCTTGAATTAGAAACCGATAACAAACTGGTGAGGAAGCAGATGGGGGAGGCTATGGAAAGACTTGAACAGTTTTTTGAGATCAAAAAGGCCTGTCTGCACGCCTGTACTGATGGTTTCAGTGTTAAAAAATACCTCGAAGTAAGGGCGAAAGCTTCCGTTCATATTCCTGAGGGAGGCCGGAAAAGACGACATCCGGTTGAAACGTTTGCAGGTGTAGTCGATCACCCCATCCTACTTAAAATGTTGAAAAGCTGGCGGAGCTCAAAAGCTGCTGACCTCGGCAGACCGGATCACCGCGTTCTCTCGCTGAAAAGTATGGCTGCCATTGCCAATCAACTTCCCGTTAATCCGGTTCATCTATATGCTGTAAAAGGTGTGAGCCGAAAAAAGATCAAGGAGTTCGGCGAAGATATTATGGGATTGATCCTGGTATATTGCTCTGAGCAACAAATTCCTGTGCATTCCGGTGAAATGCAGCTCTCAAAACAAAAGATGAAGACAGGGCTTGATTCCAAAGGCATCAGTTATGAGCTCTTTCAATCAGGAAGGAGCATAGAGGATATTGCAGCGGATCGAAGCATGGCGGTCAGCACCATTGAAGGGCATCTTGCATATTTTGTCGGAACGGGCGATATCAGCATTAACAGGCTTGTTTCACAGGAAAAGGTTGAATGGGTGATCAGTCATCTGAAAAATCATAACTATAATGGTCTAGGCGGTATCAAAGCGGCTTTTGGCGACAAGGTGAGTTATGCAGAGTTGAGGTTTGTGATGAAACATCTGGCCAGGAAGCAGTGACGCTCCTGCAGTTGACGGCTGGTCAGTTTTGCCCCGGTCATCTCTTTTAAATTTTTTCTCTTTCTTTCAGGTTATTCTCCAATAATAGATACTTTTGAAACCTCTTTGGGGTAAGATCCATTCAAAATGACAATGATGATTGACGCAAAAGCGAATTATGAAGCCACCCGGAAGGAGATTGGCTATGTCCCTAGAAAAAATGCTACCCAGGCTGATTATGACCGGATCGGTTTCATGTCAGGACTTGAAGTCCATCAGCAGTTGAAAACAAAACATAAGCTTTTCTGCCGCTGCCCTGCCGGTATCTATCAGAAACCGGATGAATTTGATGCCAGGCTCATCAGGCACATGCGGCCTACCCTGAGCGAACTGGGCGAGTATGATGGAACAGCATTGATGGAGTTCAAAACAAAAAAGGAGATTATTTACCAGATTTCCAATGACACGGCCTGCACTTATGATATTGATGATACACCACCATTTCATATCGATATGGAGGCCCTGGAGATTGCGATCCGGATTTCCTTACTGTCAAAGCTTAACATCGTTGGTGAAGTACATGTAGCCCGCAAACAGTATCTCGACGGCAGTATACCTACCGGATTTCAGCGAACTGCCATCATTGGCGTTGAGGGTGAGATCCATCTTAAACATAAAAAAGTAAGGCTGATCCAGCTTAGCCTGGAAGAGGATTCATGCCGCGAGGTATCAGATATAAGACATACCAGAATTTACCGTACCGACCGGCTGGGCATGCCGTTGATAGAAACCGTTACTTATCCTGATTGTGTAAACCCTGATGAGGTGAAAGAAGCATGTGATTATATCCGTTTTCTGAACCGGAGTACAGGACTGGTCAGAACCGGCATAGGGACCGGAAGGGAGGATGTGAACGTGAGCTGCCGCGGAGGATCCAGGGTAGAGATCAAAGGCGTGGCACATACCAAATGGATTCCGGAACTGACCCACAATGAAGCTTTCAGGCAGTGGGCTTTGCTGAATGTGCGTAAAATATTACTGGAAAAGAATGCCAATCTGCACTCATGGGATATGCAATTCCATGAATTGAAGGGCAAATCCATTCCTGATCACCACGACCTCAATGGAATGAATAATGGTGACTTTCAGGTTTTTGCGGTTAGCCTCCCCGGTTTCAGGGGTGTGCTTTCACACTTTACCCAGCCCGGACAGACATTTGCCGATGAACTCTCTGGCAGACTGAAAGTCATTGCCTGTCTGGAACCTCCTTTTATGCTGCACTCGGAGATGCAGAATGGCGGACTTGAAGAAAAACAGTGGAACGAAGTGGTAAAGGTTTTACAGGCATCACAGGATGATGCACTGATCCTTGTATGGGGTCCGCAAGAGGATATGCCCACCGCGCTGGACTCCATTCGTGAACGGTGTAAAATGGCCTTTGACGGCATTCCCAATGAAACCAGGAAATCTTTTGAAGAAGGCACTACCATTTTTGAGCGTGTCCTTCCCGGTGCCGATCGTATGTATCCGGATACTGATACACCGCCACTTCCGTTACCGGATGATCTGATCGAAAATCTAAAAAAAGAACTGCCCAGTGATGTGATCGACCGGATCAGCCAGTTGAAAGGTTGGAATATTCCAGAGGATACATATACATATATCCTGAGCAGGAACTATTTTGACCTCATCAGGCGACTGATTGATGATCTGCATCTGGAATCAACTTATGCCGGAACCTTTATAGGACACACATTCCGTTACATTGAAGGGCATTATGCCATGGGTGAGGAATTTAAGCCTGAAATGATTTATGGGATGTTTAAATATCTCAGGCAAAAAAGCATCCATTCCGACCTTGCCAGTCTGATACTCCCGCATTTATATGAGCATCCTAAAATGGATTTTGATTCATTGATTGAAATTATTAAGTTTAAGAAGGTTAGCGAAGAGCAGGTTATTTCACTCATACCATTTTTGAGCAAGAAGTTCCAGGAAACAGCCAGGGTCAGTAATCCGGCCAATGAAACCAACTGGATTATGGGGCATCTGCGGAAGAAGGCTTTGGGTAATATTTCATTGAAGAAATTGTCAGAAATTCTGACCAATAAATAAACATAAACTATGTCAGAGGATCTTTTTCAGGGTTATAAAGGTACAGCCCTCAATCTGTTGAAAAAGTTTAATGTCAGGGTCTGGGGACAGGCTGAGATCAATACCACGAGAGGACCTTTCTCCGGTACGATTCTTCCGCGGGCTGAAAATGATGATGACCAGCATATCGTACTGAAGATCCCTACCGGTTACAATATTGGTATCGATACCGCTACAGTTGTAGATATGAAGGAGACCGGCTACAAGAAAGCCAATTATAAAATTCCTGAGAAGGAGTTCCCCATCACTCCAGGGCTTCCACGGGTTAAACTCCTGGGTACCGGCGGTACCATTGCCTCCCGGCTCGACTACCGCACGGGAGCGGTCATTCCGGCTTTTTCACCCGGTGAATTATATGGAGCAGTCCCGGAGTTGGCCGAAATCTGCAACCTCACTACAGAGAAAATCTTTGCAGTGTTCAGTGAGAACATGGGCATGAAGCAGTACATTGCCCTTGCAAAAGCCATCGGAAAGGAGATTGAAAACGGGATTGACGGCATCGTGATTGGGCATGGCACTGACACACTCCATCACACAGGTGCTGCCCTCACTTTCATGGTGCAGAATTCCCCGGTACCCATTGTCCTGGTCGGGTCGCAGCGGTCGTCTGACCGCCCAAGCTCCGATGCAGCACTCAACCTGATGCATGCCATGTATACTGCCGGCCATTCCGACATCGCAGAGGTCATGGTTTGTATGTTTGGCCCTACTTCCGATATCTATGGCTTGCTGCACAAAGGGACAAGGGTGAGAAAGATGCATTCGTCCTACCGTTCTACTTTCCGTACCATTGGGGATACACCCCTGGCCAGGGTCAGGCGCGGAGAAATATTTACCATCAAAAAGAACTACCAGCACCGGAGGAAAGACAGGAGTGTGAAAATTATGCCCTATTTCAGTGATAAGGTCACCATGCTGTACTACTATCCGGGAATCAAGCCCGACACCCTGGATTTACTGGTCGATGCCGGGTACAAAGGCATAGTGATCGTGGGAACAGGACTCGGACATGTCAATAAAGAGTTATATCCTGCCATCGAGCGTGCTCATGCCAAAGGGGTACACATGTATATGACCCTGCAAACCATCTGGGGTTATGTGCATATGTTTGTTTATGATACCGGACGTGATATGATGGCCAAAGGCATCATCCCGGCCGGAAACATGCTGCCGGAAGTCGCCTGGGTTAAATTAAGCTGGGCTCTGGGTCAGACAGATGATCCGGAAGAGGTGAAAAGAATTATGCTCACCCCGGTGAATGATGAGATCACTGAGCGTGAGCCCTATAACGGATATCTTGTTTACCAGGGAGGAGTACCGGGTGTGGAGGAATTTATTAAAAAGGTGCATAAATAGTCAATTATTCCATAATCAAATCAAATATCCTTTTAGGTTGTTTTTTATTGTTAATCCGGATTTCCTCAATCGTCGCCGCTCCTTCAAAGGATATTCCATTTGCGTCTAATCTTTTAACGGCTTCGGTAGAATCAACCTTCAATACTCGAAAAACATCACCAATCGGAGCATTAGTTATTTTTTCTAAAAGGATGGTAACAAATTTTGGATTATTGTGTTGCTGAATGATGAATAGTCCGGATATTGCTGCAACAACTATTGACGTTGATATGAATAACTGCTTCTTGAAATGGATTTTCAAGGCTTTCCAATGAAGTATGATATGGAATACAGAAGCAACAACAAAGCAAAGACCAAAAATCCCGTGTACAACGGTTGGCAGTATGAAATCGTTGGGGATTGCGGGCTACTTTCCTGTCCAGTTACACTGAACTTGATGCGGGGCAGAACGCTTGCATAACCACTTAAACCCCAATGTTTTATACCGCGTGTTACCACCATGTGGTGTGGTGGTGTGTCCTGCGTTACCATAGGGTACAAATATACTTAAAAGTTCTTTGAAAATTGTAACACAACTTTATCAGAGATGATAGGCTTAACTGAATTTTCAGAAACGAGCTGATACCAAATACAACATGGTTGAAATCAGAAGACTCACGAAAGAGAACACAGTTAAGAATTGGACTATCGACAAAGATGTTCAGGCGTATTTGTCAAACCGCCATGTGGTGCTGATATTAAGAGTATTGGTGCTGAACGACATGGTTAAAGCAATTGGAATCAGTTGTACGATTATCAGTTGTATGGTATGAACAGAGGAGTTGAATGAGAATGAACCACTATCGAGGTGTCGAAAATAACATTTACTGAAGTAAAATCAAGGGGGACCGCGACCCCGAGAGACAAAGCATAACGGAAACCTGATTACTGGTTATGCACTTCACGGCATAAAGGTGGCAAGACCTCTGTTTGGGCTCTGATAAGGAACAGGAGAACCAGGACTGTAATGATAAGCGAAACGGCAGAGAACCTGTAAGGAAATGCCAAAAGTAGCAATGAACAGTACTGGGGCGGATGAAGCCGTAGTAGCGAAAATATCCAAGAGAGTAGGAGTAACGACCCTGCAAGCGAAGGGCTTCACATGACAGGTTCTTATATGTATAACAACTTAAAGCAATTTAAGGATGATTTTTGTAGAGGAACAGAAGACGCAACCGATAACGAGGTTGCAGGTAATGGAGGCTTTCAAAAGAGTGAGAGCCAATGGCGGAAAAGCAGGGGTAGATAAAATTACCACTGCACAGGTGGATAGTAACAAACGCAAGTATCTGTATCCATTGTGGAACAGGATGGCAAGCGGGAGTTACTTTCCCAAACCAGTCCGTCAGACATTAATACCCAAGCCAAACGGAAAGAAAAGGGCATTGGGAATACCTACCGTAGTGGATAGGGTAGCGCAACAGGTCATCGCAACAGAACTGGAAAATGATATTGACAGCCTGTTCAGTCCAAACTCGTTTGGTTACCGACCAAACAAATCGGCACACGATGCTTTAGAGCAATGCCGAATAAATTGTATGAAATACAGTTGGGTTATAGACTTGGACATCAAAGGCTTCTTCGATAACATAGACCATGAGTTGCTAATGAAAGGACTGCGCCATTATACAGAAAAGAAACATATCTTGATGTATTGTGAGCGTTGGTTAAAAGCACCTGTACAGATACCTGATGGAACACTCAAACCAAATCAGGGAAAAGGAACACCACAGGGCGGAGTAATCAGCCCTATACTGGCGAACATTTTTCTTGACATAGTGTTTGACAAATGGATGGAGAAGTACTACCCTGATGTAGTATTTGAGCGATACGCTGATGATATCGTGGTACATTGCCAACATATCAAACAGGCGTTGCGACTTTTGGAAGCGATAACAAAACGAATGAAAGATTGCAAACTGGAACTAAACAGGGAGAAATCCAAAATCGTTTACTGTCGCCGAAACCAAAAGAAGCAACCACCGTTCAAGGTTTACTATCAGAAATTTGACTTCTTAGGGTTTACCTTCAAACCACGCATCTCAAAGATGCATGGCAAACTCAAACTGGGTTTCACGCCTGCCATAAGTCAACGGAACATAGCCCGTATTAGTGATGAGATTCTTAAAAGAAAAATTCATCGCTGGGCTCATTTTCCATTGAGCAGAATAGCAGAGCTTATCAACACCCAGATACGAGGTTGGATAAACTACTATTCCAAATTCCGAAAATCCGAGTTACGGAAACTTTTCCGGGTCATTAATATGCGTTTGGTAAAATGGGTGCGCAACAAGTATCGAAAATTCAGGCGTCGCCATTGGTACAATGCCTACAAATACCTTCGGGGAATAGCAGAAAGCTATCCGAACATGTTTGTGCATTGGCAACATGGTTTCAAGCCTTGATAGTCTTTGTCATGAAGAGCCGTATGAATCGAGAGGTTCACGTACGGTTCTGTGAGAGGTTTAGGGGTGAGATTCCCCTTTACCTACTCGACTATACACTGGGCGTTTTACAAATTTTTAATTTTTTCAGGATTCTGTCTACAATCAAAAACTGTCGCTACCTTGATGTAATTATCCTCAATCCAGTAAATGATTTTATAGTTGCCTTCAACTAAATATCTATATTCAAATTTCCTGTCGGTGAGTAATGGTTCTTTTGGTCCGCTTTCTGGGTTTTTCTCCAGTTGAATTGTTCTTTCAATAATTTGTTTAACAAGTTTTCTTGCTACTCTTATGCTTGCTTCGGATTTGTAGTAGTTAAAAATATCTTCTAATTGAAATCTGGCTGTATTTGTCCAAAAGACTCTTAACTCCATGAATCAATTTCATTTTTAAGTTCTCTGGCAGATATTAGCCTTCCTTTTTCTGAATCTGATTCAGCACTGTCAATTATTTCATTCAATTCCTTTTTACTAAATGGCCGCAATTCTTTCTCCATTTTCTTCTTTTTTCCCTTTCTAAGCAAGTCGACAAGTTTGTCAATTAGCTTCTCATCCTTTAGTCTGAGGAATTCCTGAACAAAATGAAGCTTTTTTGTTTGAATATCCATTTTTTAAATTTTCTTCCAAAGTTAAAACTTTTTTCTGGTTTCAAAGGTTTTTACGCCTTGTGTATAACTTTGATTATAACACTCGTTGGACTCATATCCGGCAAAGGCCGGACGTAGGTTCCCTGCCTGCGCTTCGCTACGCCAGACAGGTAATCCGAAACAGCTATTATCTTTTGAAATCGGAAATGCCAAATCATATTCATGGGATCATTGAATTGACCAATATTGATATATTCCATGATGGAAGGACATTACATGGCATGTCTCAACCCCGGATCACAAACCAACCGATGTGCGCCGAAAACCTAAAATGTGAGAATGATGTAATTATTCATCAGAATTGTGTAACAGGTGAGGTGATGTTGGCCAGTACCTTTGTGATTAACTAAAATAATAAAACAAAATGAAAAAATTAGTTTTTTACGTAATCGTAACGATTTTTACCTTGAGTGCAACATTGGTATTTGCAGGCAACCCGGATAGAAATTCTGAAACAGAAAAATCAGCAATTCCCGCGAAAAAAGAAAACAAACTTTCTGATGAAGAAATTGACCGGATTACAAAACGCGTTGAAGAAATCCGCAAAATGGATAAAAGCGACCTAACCAGTGAAGAAAAAGTTGAGCTGAAGAGTGAGCTGAAGGACATGAAAGAAAGTGTTAAGAAAGCAGGTGGAGGGATATACATTGGTGGAGCTGCACTTATTTTGATCATCATCCTGATCATCCTTTTGGTTTGAAAGATGAAGTTTAGTTTAAGGCTGTTTTAAGCAGAGCAATGTTTATTTAACCTACTTTTTCATTGTAAATTCAATAATCATAAAGCCACTTCTGAGACAGCCTCATTTTTTCTCTTTTTGCTCCGGACAAAAGATCAGGGCAGCAAAGGGATTAACTAAACTCACCAATCGGTTGAATGGCCTCACCGGAAAGTTGCCGAAAAAACTGAGATGTCGGGCAGGGATATGAAAATTCCTTCAACCCGCTTTTTAAATAAACATGATTAGAATCCGTTCATTAACAAAGAATCTGAAAATATATCCTCTCAACCTGTCCACCCTGAGGTTATTTTTCATTTGCTTGTTTGTTAACACGGCGTTTTACAAAGCACTTACTCAGGAATATTTTCAGCAGGAAGTCAATTATATCATACATGTTTCGCTCAATGATGCGCTACATGTACTCAATGCATTCGAAGAAATTGAATACATCAATCATTCGCCGGATACGCTCTGTCTTTTATATTTCCATCTGTGGCCAAATGCTTACTCTGACAATAACACTGATTTAGCCAAACAGATATTTCAGTTGAACGGGAAGTCCAGGTTATTCAATGATCCGGAATTGAGTGGGTTTATTGATTCACTGGATTTTAAAGTTGACGGCAGGCAGGTTCAATGGAACTTGTTGCCCGGCCAGTCTGATATTTGCCGGATTGACCTGAACGAACCCCTGAATCCCGGTGACACAATAATTATTGCAACACCCTTCCGGGTAAAAATACCCAAAGGTGTAACATCCAGATTAGGCCATATCGGTGAATCCTATCAAATTTCGCAGTGGTACCCTAAACCGGCAGTTTATGATCAGGATGGCTGGCATCAAATGCCCTATCTCGATCAGGGTGAATTTTATTCTGAATTTGGCCGTTTTGATGTCAGTATTACACTGCCCGATAATTATATTGTTGGAGCAACCGGCAACCTTCAAGACCAAAGTGAAATTGACAGGCTTGATAAATTTGCTACCGACACTTCATGGGTAAATGCTTCACATATTGGAAAAGTCAGGTTCCCGGCTTCATCAAACCAGAAGAAAACACTTCATTACGTTGCAGTTGGGGCGCATGATTTTGCCTGGTTTGCCGATAAGCGGTTTAATGTGATGAAGGGAAAAGTAAAACTTCCTGGCTCAGGCAGGGAAGTAACCACATGGGTGATGTTTACCAACAGGCAGTCAAATTATTGGAAGGATGCGCTGGATTACGTGAACGACGCGATTTTATGGGCTTCGATAAAAATTGGTGATTATCCGTATGAGAGCTTCACTGCGGTTCAGAGCGCCCTGAGTGCCGGTTATGGGATGGAATATCCTGGCCTAACGGTGATTGGTCTTGTTGAGGACGCTTACTCGCTTGACGAAGTACTTGCCCATGAAATTCTTCATAACTGGTTTTATGGGGTACTGGCATCCAATGAGCGAAAGTATCCTTTTTTGGATGAGGGAATAACAAGCGCTTATATTGCACGGTACATGAAGGAAAAATATCCCTTGAAAAAGCTTTGGCAGGTTTATTTCAAAAACTGGAAAATGGCCCGCTTTTTAAATATTGACCATTTACCTGTGGAACGGATGCAGGAACTTGAATGGCTTGTACAAGCCCGTAACAATAACGAGCAGCCCATTAACCTGCCGGCAACCGACTACAGCGATCTGAATTATGGCATTATCCTTTACAACAAGACCGCTATAGCCTTTAATTATCTGCGGGCTTACCTCGGAGATTCACTTTTTGATGCTGCTATGCGTGAATACTACCACAATTGGATGTTCAGGCATCCCCGGCCAGATGATTTGCGCACAGAATTTGAAAACATCACAAACAAAAATCTATCATGGTTCTTTGATGATTTAATTGGAACGACCAAACGTCTGGACTATAAAATGGTTCGCACAGAGAATCAGCAACTCCTGATAAAAAACAGCGGGGAACTGGCATCCCCATTGGTTATTGCCGGCATGACCGGTGATTCAGTCTTTTTTGCAAAATGGGTGGATGGATTTGAAGAACAGCGTTGGATTGAGTTACCCGGTGGTGATTATACAGAATTAAAAATCGACCCGGGACATATAATGCCCGAAATGTTCAGGATGAACAACAATATCAAAAGAACCGGCAGTTTCCCCAGGGCAGATCCCATACAAACCCAGCTCCTCTTGACCGTTGATGACCCCGAAAAACACACCCTGATGTATTTACCGGTTGTAAACTGGACCCGGGAAAACGGATTTATGGCAGGTATGACTTTCCATAAAGGCTTCATCATTCCAAAACCTTTGGAATATTTTGTGATGCCGTTTTATGCCTTCGGCAATAATGATTTGGCAGGATTTGGCAGGGTAACATACAACATTACTCCGTACGATAAATCCATCAGGCTGGCCGCAATTTCGCTGGAAGGAACCCAATTCGGAGCACCGGGCAATCAAAACTATCATAAAGTAAAAACCGGTGTTGATTTGTATTTTAGAAACCGAAACATGACCTCCAAATTAACTCAAAAGGTATTTGGGAATTATATTATTGCCTCCAGCCTTTATCATATTGAACTTCAGAAGAAGACAAAAATGAATTCCTATTTCCAGTTTGGATACCGGTTGGAGAGGAACAGCAGAATGAATCCATTTGACTTACAGGCAAATTTTGAATCCGGGGAATCATACCAAAAAACTTCTGCTGAATTCAACTACAGACTAAGTTACAATGGCCGGGATAACGGACTGGATATCCGGTTATTTGCAGGAACCATGCTGAATGAGGACTCAAAAATTCCATTTTACTCTTTTTCAGCAGGAGGAAGAAGTGGCCGCGAACTTTATCTTTATCATGGAACCTACCCTGACCGCTTTGCCGAATTTCCGACAAACTTCTGGTCTCGGCAAATGAGCCTGTCCGAGGGAGGTTTGGTATCGCCGGTGAACAATAGCCTGGGTTACAGCCGGTATTTGGTTTCCTTTTCATTCACAAGCAGTTTACCCGGAAAAACCAGTCGGTTGCCAGTGAAGCCATTTGTCAATTTTCTGATCAATGATAAAGGTTCCAACAGTATAAATGATGCGTCCATTTTCTTTGAGGCAGGTTTGAAAACAGGTATCCGCAATATCTTCGAAATTTATGTTCCATTGTTGGTTTCCTCAAACATTGATTCGGTCAGCGGAACATTTAAAAACAGGATTCGTTTTGTTTTCTCACTCGACTCATTGACCAGATTAAAACCGAATTCAAAAGTTGGAATTTAAAACATATGAATGTGTGAATCATGTAACTCTTTCATAAAATGATGTAATACTTTCTGGCATGATGAAGCTGACCTTTGTTCAATAGATTTTAGAAACAAATTAAACCTATTGTTATGCCCGTATTAACAATCCTTATCGTCATTCTTGTTGTTGGGGTGATACTTTGGCTGGTGAACAGCTATATTCCCATGCAAAATACTGTTAAAAGAATTCTTAATGCAGTTGTAATAATCATTCTTGTGATTTGGCTGCTGAAAGTTTTTGGAGTTCTGGATAGTTTACAAATACCCCTCTTGCATCATTAAAGGTAATTCTCTGTTCACAATTTTTACAATTCCAACTTGACCAGATAAGGATAGTGAATAATTTAAAAAGGTATGATTTAGAGTATTTATAATTGCACAACCGGCAAGTTCTGATTGTCATGTATTTTTCGTAAATCGCCAGCACATCATTTTCTTTTCATGGGAACCCCATCAGTTTTCTCTATCTTTGCGGCCTGATTGTCAGAATCTAAACAGATTTTTAGTAAATTATCATTGGATTCATGTCACATAAAGCCGGATTTGTTAATATCATAGGACAGCCCAATGTCGGAAAATCAACGCTGATGAATGCGCTGGTGGGTGAACCGCTTTCGATCATTACCTCCAAAGCGCAGACCACGCGTCATCGGATTATTGGTATTGTGAATGAACCGGAATACCAGATCGTTTTTTCCGATCTCCCCGGTATCCTTGAGCCGCATTATAAACTTCAGGAGCGGATGATGAAATTCATTGAAACCTCCCTTCAGGATGCGGATATCTTTCTGTTTATGGTGGAAACAGGCCAAAGGGAGGTTCATATGAAAATTGTTGACCGTATCCTTGAATCATCAGTTCCTGTTATAGTACTCCTGAATAAGATAGACCTTTCTACACAGGAAAAGGTGAAGGAAGAGATGAAATACTGGTCGGACATTTTCAAAGGGAGCGAAGTCATTCCGGTTTCAGCACTCAACAATTTTAATATTGATTCGATCAGGAGCCGCATTGTTGAATTACTGCCTGAAAACCCCCCGTTTTACCCCAAGGATGAACTGACCGATAAGAACCTCCGTTTTTTTGTAGCGGAGATCATTCGTGAAAAGGTACTGCTGAATTTTAAGAAGGAGGTCCCGTATTCTGTTGAAATTGCTGTTGAGGCCTTCAAGGAGACCGAGGGGCTGGTTCACATTGATGCTACGATTTTTGTGAGCCGGGAATCACAAAAAATGATCATCCTTGGTAAGGATGGCAAAGCCATCAAAAGACTTGGCACTGACGCACGCATTGACCTCGAAAAATTTCTCGGTAAGAAAGTATACCTCAATCTTACCGTCAAAGTCAGCAAAGATTGGAGGAACAATGAAATTCAACTCAACCGTTTTGGTTATCAGACTTAAACAACAATATGTCAAATATAATTGCCATTGTAGGCCGTCCCAATGTTGGGAAGTCTGCACTTTTTAACAGGCTCACCACCTCACGCCAGGCCATTGTGGAGGAATCCAGCGGAGTGACACGCGATCGTCATTACGGAAAATCGGACTGGAACGGAGTGGAATTTTCAGTGATTGATACCGGCGGCTATGTGATGGGGTCTGATGATATCTTTGAAGAGGAGATACGAAAACAGGTTGCACTGGCTATTGATGAATCGGATGTGATCTTTTATGTGGTTGACGGCCGTGCAGGATTAACAGGTATGGATGAGGATGTTGCCAGCATTTTACGCAAATCAAAAAAAAACGTATTTCTTGTTGTCAATAAAATTGACAATCCTGACCAGACCAACGATGCGTCGGAATTTTTCAGGCTGGGGCTGGGTGATGTCTACCCTGTGTCAGCTATCAATGGCAATGGAACAGGTGAATTGCTGGATGCCCTGGTAGAGGTACTTGATAAGACAATGATGGAAGAGCCCCCTGATCTTCCGAAATTTGCCGTTGTGGGCAGGCCCAATGTCGGTAAATCTTCACTGGTGAATGCTTTTCTGGGCATTGAACGAAACATTGTAACCCCTAAGGCGGGCACCACTCGTGACTCCATTTATACCCGCTACAGCAATTTTGGATTTGATTTTTTGCTGGTCGACACAGCTGGGCTGCGTAAGAAAGGAAAAGTCACTGACAATATTGAATTTTATTCTGTGATGCGGGCAGTCCGCGCCATAGAAAACAGTGATGTCTGCTTTCTGATGATTGATGCCACATCGGATTTTGAATCGCAGGACCAGAATATCTTTGGCCTGATCACCAAGAACAAAAAGGGGGTGGTGATCATAGTTAATAAATGGGATTTGGTCGAAAAAGAGACCAATACACACCTCGAGTTTGAAAAAAGGGTCAAAGAACAAATTTCACCACTGACCGATGTTCCTGTTGTTTTTACTTCAGTACCAACAAAGCAACGTATTTTCAAGGCACTGGAGGCAGGGATGCGGGTTTATAAAAATAAAACAAGGATCATCTCCACCTCAAAACTAAACAGCCTGTTGCTTCCTGTCATCGAAAAGTCTCCTCCTCCCACTGCGCGCGGAAGATACATCAAGGTGAAATACATCACCCAGTTGAAAACATCTTCTCCCAGTTTCGTTTTCTTTTGCAACATGCCGCAATATGTGAAAGAACCCTATAAACGGTTCCTTGAAAATAAGATCAGAGAAGAGTTTGATTTTTCAGGAGTTCCGATTCAGATCTTTTTCAGAAAGAAATAGGATGGCAGAGGGGGTCAGAATTGATAAACTGCTCTGGTCGGTGAGGGTTTTCAAAACCCGCAGTCTTGCCTCTGATGCGTGTCGTTCAGGAAAAGTGATGGTCAACGACTCTGCCGCAAAACCTTCACGCGAGGTTCAGCCCGGCGATGTGATCGTGATCAACCTGGGCGCGTACCATAAAACATTGAAAGTAAAGGAACCGCTTAAGAACAGGGTGGCTGCCAGACTGGTTCCTGAATATGTGGATGATCTTACACCCGAATCGGAATACGATAAGCTGAAGATCACAAGGGAAGCCAATTATGAATTCAGGACAGCAGGGCTTGGAAGACCTACCAAAAAGGAGAGGCGCATGATTGAAAAACTCAAGAAGTCAAGGTTTTGACCCGGGGATCAGAATGCAAAATAGAGGGAGATGAAAATTGCAAACCTTTTGATATCATCATTCTCCAGGTGTGATAACCGCCAGATACCGTCAACCCGGATTATTTTAAAAATATTCTCGATACCCACTCCTGCTTCAAAGTAAGGCTTTTCCAGGGAATGACTTTTTTCAGGAAATAAATTATACCACTCGTTTTCTGGACTCATTGAACCAATGACCCCATTGAAAAAGCCGACTTCCCGCCACTTCAGTTTACGCATCAGGGGAATCCGGTTCAGAAAATAACCATCAAAGTGATGGGTATAGTATAGACTTACATAGCGATCGCTGATGAATTCAAAATAATTCATCAGGTTAAAAGAATATTCATCAAACAGGAAAGTCTCGTTACCCGAATGCAGTTCAAGCAGGGGGTATGGAAGTTTCCCCCAGATTCTGCCTGATTCAATGATGTATTTTGACCAGCCAATGTTCATCACATTGAACCATTGACGAATATTGACTTTCATTTTGTGGTATTCATATTTACCGCTAAATACCCCCTGCATGCCATAGGCATATTGAAAACCAAAAACAGGATATTTGGTTCCAACACTGATCCGGTCAAAGTCGCCGATAAGGAATTTTTCGCTGAAGGCAAACCTGAGTCCAAGCCCAACCTCGAAAACACCGATCTGATCTTTGTATTCGATTTCATTGAATTCATTCCTGAGGGTGATGGCCTCTTTTTGCAACGGAATGATCTCCTTGTTCAAAAAAGTAAGCTTATTTGAAAGGCCGTTGAACCATTCATGCTCATAATGAAACAATAGTTCTTTGGTCATGGAGAGTTTGTCAGCCGGATTTCTTCGAAACAGGGCTGCAAAAAAGAAATCCTCCCTGAAAGCATTCGGACTGTTTCCCAACTGCTCAAGGTCATATTTATAGTTGCCGCCAAAGGCCCGGCGGGGATTTTTATTGGGCAGATAGAGAAAGCCACCCCCATATTTGAATTGGGCATCTTTGGTACCATATGCCAGGTGTCCCTCAAGCCTGAGCCGCTCATTGAAACGGGCGGTTGTTCTACCACCCATCCTGAACCTCGTACCTTCTATCGAATTAAAACTCAAAAAGGAAGCATAAGGACCCCACTCAATAAAATTGGTTTTATAATAACCCGTAACGACTGTTTCAACAATATCGATCCAGGTTTGAAATGCCGGGAGGTTTTGCAGGGAATCGACCAGGAAATAGACAGTTTTTTCATCTTTTGAAAGTGAATCGTGCCGGTTTTGATGCCAGAATTCATCTTTCATTTTATAGGCACCTTCATTGACAATTACATTGGTGGGTTGGGAATAAAACTTTTTGTCCATTGGCTGATCAAAGACAAAATTTCTGTAGGATGTTGTCTTTTTTCCAAAGAATCCGAGCAGGGATTTATTGTCTCTCAATACGTTGAAATCACCTATTCCCACATCTTTGACAACCATCCAGTGTTTGCCGTCAACGAGTTCAAATTCCTGGTTCAGAACCAGATCGTTTATATAATTGATGTTGGCGTCATCCGCAATGCGAAGGTCAAAAGATTTGATGGCAAAAGTCGTATCATGTACCCAGAAATTCCCTGTAAAGGTGAGTTCCTGCTTCCGGCGCGGTTTGAACATGATCTTGTAACACCACTGGTCACCGATAAATGTACTGTCAACAAGATAATACTTGTAGTAATTCAGTCCGAAATTAGCAATAGGGCTTACAAAATTTCTTTGAAAAAGCGTCAGGTAGTTTTCATAGAAGTCGTATTGCTGGAACATGGTTCCGAGAAATTGCAATACGCTTTCATTTTCAATACCGGAAACCTTTCCCGCTCTGATCACCTCTTTTTGGGCAGAAGGTGATTTCCGGATATAGACATCCGAAAGGGTTTCAGATAAAAAGATCGGCAGGTAAGTCTTTCCGCTGATGGTGGAGGTATCCACATAGTCGAAAATAAACTGGAAAGGACGGAACAACCTGCGCTGCTGAAACTGTTCAGAAATATTGTTGGCATCAATGGCTATTTTATTATAAACTTCATACTGAAGTGCTTCATAGTCCTTGTACCGGTTGACCTCTTTTCGTTCGATGATTTTTCGAAGGATTATTTCAGCGGGATTTTCCCCGGCTACGATCACAACTTCTGCAAGGTCAATGTTCTGAGATTCAAGCCTGAAGTCTATCTCCTGGAACCGGTTCCTGATCACTTTTCGCGATTGTGAAAGATAGCCCATTACTGAAGCGGTCAGGGTATCGGTAGCAAGCTTTGATTCTATTGAGAACAGTCCATCGAAGTCAGAAGTAACCCCAATCGTGGTCCCTTTGAAATAGATGTTGGCAAATGGAATGGGTTCACCTGAGGAGGCATCAGTAACCTTCCCCATGATTTTGGTCACCTGCCCGTTGAGTGTGCTTGCCGTCAGTATAAAGGCAACCAGGAAGTGGGAAAAGTAGATTTGCATCAAAAATTTCATGCGTTTTACTGTTATGCAAAAGTCCGGTTTCCTTCACCTGCCAGTTAGACTGCCTGTTATTCTCTGTTTAAAATCTTTATATCTCTGTAAGGGTTTCATTGACAGGAGTAAATGAACACAATCAATCAGGAAAAACCCAACCGTGAAGGAGTGTATACTGCAAAAAGTTAGTTAAAGTTTAAAATATCCCTTCCTTCAGGATGTCATGCAGGTGAATCACGCCTGCATACTTTTCACCATCTATAACAAGTAACTGGGTAATATTGTTGTTGCGCATGATGTCAAGGGCATCCACCACCAGTGTGTTTTTATCAATGGTTTTGGGATTGGGGGAGGTGATATCACCCGCCGTTAAATTGTCAATGGAATCATATTTCTCCAGCATCCGTCTCAAATCGCCATCCGTGATCACACCGGCAAGTTTTCCGTTGTTCATGACAGCCGTTGCTCCCAGCCTTTTGGTTGAGATCTCTACGATCACTTTACGCACAGGGTCATTGATATCCACTGTTGGTGTAGCATTTTTTGGATAGAGATCGTTTACTTTCAGATAGATCTTTTTTCCGATAGACCCACCCGGATGGAATTTGGCAAAATCTTCCACTGTAAATCCGCGACATTCCAGAATGGCAACTGCGAGTGCATCGCCCATGACCAATTGTGCCGTTGTGCTGGAGGTTGGGATCAGGTTATCCGGACTGGCTTCAGTACTTACTGCGGTAGATATCGTATAATCGGCATTTGATCCCAGAAATGAGTCTTTGTTTCCGGTAATAGCGATCAGCTTGTTTTTACGCATCCTGAGCAAAGGCACTAGCACTTTGATCTCGGGGGTTGAACCGCTGTTTGAAATACAGATGATCACATCCTCCTCCCTTATGATCCCGAGGTCGCCATGCAGGGCATCGGCTGCATGCATGAATCCTGCTGCCGTACCGGTGGAGTTAAGTGTGGCGACAATCTTTGTGGCAATGTTGGCGCTTTTACCAATGCCTGTTACAATGACTCTCCCCTTGCACTGAATGATTTCGCTGACTGCCAGGGCAAAATCATCATTCACCTGATCCGGCAACTGACCGATGGCATTCCATTCCTGCACAATCGTGCGAATGCCGATTTGCTTTATTTCATCTTTGTTTTTCAAAATCATTGTCCTGTTGGTGGAAGAGGCAAAGATACTAAATGGTTGAATTGTTAAATTGCTAAATGGTTGAAATGTTGAGTAGAGTAATTGTTGAGTTGCAGGAACTTATTTTTAATGTGAATCAAGTGTTGAATTTTCTCCGTGAATCTCTGTGACTTCTCAGTGGCTCTCTGTGTAATGATTCCTGGTTACACTGAGTTTCACGGAGCAGACACGGAGAGCCACAGAGTTAGTATTTATACCGTTTTTAAGCAATGTGACAATAAAATTAATCAGCAATCCGATGGTTTTATTCGCAAATTTCATGTGAGTCAGAATCTGAGCTTCAATCGCTTTTAGCTCTATAATTACTGTCTTCTCAACTAAAATATCAATTCTATATCCGCACTCCGGTTTAATGTCTTTATAGATTATTGGGACAGGAACTTGCCTTTGAAGTGCTTATCCTGCGCATTTCAATTCATACGATAAGCACTCTACGTAAGCTGATTCCAATAATCCCGGCCCCGGTTTTTTATGAACCTCTATGGTGCACCCTATTATTTTTTCGGTTATTTGACTGATTTCTATTAATTGTATTGTTTTTTCAAGTATTGATTAGCTTTTTTAAGTAATATCGTTTTTACCTATCCAAATATGACACAACCGGCCACCCAACCCATCAACCATTTTATATCTTCCCACATTCCTGCACCGTCATTTGCAGCCGGCTCATATCATAACCCTGTGATGTAAGTTTTGAAATCAGAGAATTGAGTAGACTTTTATCCATTTCCGTTTGTCGGCTCAGAATCCAGAGGTATTTGGAACCGGAAGTCACCACAGCCCAGGAATAATCTTCTGCGAGCATAATGATGTGGTAATCGCCCCGGAATGGCCAGAAGAACTGGACTTTGAGTTTGGTGTTATTCGATCCCTCCACCGGATAAGCCCTTCCCCGGATGCCTGACTCTTTCCCATCAATGGCATTGCGCCGGCAACGGTTGATCACCCGGATCCAGCTTTTTCCGGTAACCAGATATTCCGCTGTTGTGCAATGGCAGCCTTTCTGGAAGGATGCCGGGAACGAGCCAATCTCGTACCACAGCCCGGCATATTTCGCCAGGTCAACTTTCCCCACTTGTGTTGGTGTACTTTTGGGCGACATACAGGATGTAAATATGAGTGAGACAACAACCACTAAAGTAATCCGAGACATCTTTTTTTCTGTAAAAGTAATGATTTATATGCTCTTGGCTATTAGCTCTTTGCCCTTAGCCCCACTTTTAACTTCCTACTTTGATTATTTGGCATTTGTACTTTGATCATCTTTTCCCGGTGATTTCGACACGCTCAATCACCGGGCTGTTTCTTTCCTGCCCCCTGTCGGTGTTTTCACCGACAGGCAATTGCAGGCAGTCTTGTTTCATGAGAATTTAACTCCTGCAGGTTGGTGAAAACACCAACCTGAGGCAGAAATATAATCAGCAAAGTTCTCCGCACCCGGCTTTAAACTCTCTGCTCACAACTTTTCTCCTCACTCCATCGCCTCATGCTTCGAGAGCCTCAGCATGACCACCCCTGCAACCAGCAACATTCCCGGCTCTTTGCCTTTAGCCATTGGCTTTTAGCTCTTGGCATTTAGTTTTCCGTTCTCATCAGCAATTTAACAATTTGCCTACTGCCTACTGCCTACTTTCTCTCTGCTCTCCGCACTCTGCTCTTGGCTCTCCCCACTCCCCACTTTTCACTTTTAAATTTGATTATTTGGCATTTGTACTTTCATCAGCGCCTCACAAACCTCACCCTCCCTGCAACCCTTCCATCACTCTTAACCACAGCTATGTACAGCCCGCTCTGCCATTGCTCTATGCTGAGCTTTGTCTTTTGCTGGCCTTTGTATATCTTTTCGCTGTGAACCCGCTGGCCGAAGAGGTTGTAGCACTCCAGGAGCATGTTGTGGTGGTGCTCGGTATTCTGGAACTCAAGTGTGATCTCCGTTTCGGCGGGGTTGGGATAGGCGGTGATAACGATGGTTTGAACCCTTGCATAATACTCTTCCGGCGAAGGAATATCAATACCTGTTATAATATCGCAGTCATCCAGGAAGATAAAGCCGCTCTGTGGCAGGCCGGGTGTGGTGCAGAGGCTGTCGTAGGTGTAAAAGCCCGGATCAAGTGTGTCGTATTCCAGGTTGAGGTTGAGTTTACCCAATACAATGTCCCAGTTGCCGGATTGTTTGAAAGTTGAGTTGCTGAGGATTTTATTACCTGCTTTACCGATAGAAGATGGCCAAAAATAATTTGGGTGCTGTAAGCTTTCGTAGAAATTAAGATTTGAAAAAAGAGTAGTATTTGAAATAGCTTCCATTATTGGGTTTCCTGAATATTCATTACCCATTCCTCCTCCATAGATAATAAGCGTATCGTGTCTGAATGCATCAAGGAAAATAACCTCATTAAACAATGTATCAACTTCTTTTGCATTCACACTTTTTAAGTTAACTTCATTTCCCATAGCATCAAATTCCATGATCAATCCTTCATAATATGGGTTAAGTACTTTGTACCCAACCCCAACATAATTTTCACCTGTACCATCAATAAAAGCCATAGCTTCTCCCCTGATAGAATCATTGAGGCCAAAGGGAAGTATCCAATCTTCCTTTCCTGTCGGGTTAACCATTATGAACAGAGGCCTGAAAGGCTTCGGGCCGCCCGGATTCCAGGGATCAGGCCAGTAGATACTACCGGCAATCAGGTATTTTCCATCGGGAGTTATGGTAACTTTCCACCCATATGGCGCTGCACCCAACGGATGCACAAACCCGCTGGCATACGGCTTTTTCCAAAGTACGTCACCGTTGCCGCTGAGCTTGAAAAGGTGTAAGGTCTCCTGTGGATAAACGCCGTATTGGTTTACCAGCAATACCACATCGCCTGTAGGAGTTTCCCTGACGTCAACCGCTGCAACAGATAAATTCGGGCTTTCCGAAAATATTTTACACCACTCCTTTTCTCCGCATGCATTCAACTTAACGACAAAAGGCTCTGACTTGCCTGTGCCTGGTCTGCGTAATCCTCCGCTCATCAACAAACCACCATCAGAAGTGACTTCAATGGCACGGCCACGTACAAATTGTTGTTCATTTTTTATTATTTTTTCCCAAAGGGTATCGCCGTTAATATTTGTTTTTATAATTGAAGTTGACTGAATACTTGATGAGCCAGGGGTGTAAAAATTACTTATTATTAAATATCCTTTGTCATAAGATTCTTCAACATCTCGTGGAATATTGTAGGTGTTAATTTGTCCATAGTATTTCGGCCATGTCTGAGAGACCAGCTCTGGACGGACTAGCACAGACAATACTGCAAACAAGAATATCCGGTATAAGGTTTTCATCTAAAATTTGCTTTTTAATTGCCCCCCGGAGAGGCTGCCCCGATTATGATCACATGATCAGGGCAAACCCTCCCTAAGAGCAACCGTTTTTGTTAATGTACGATCGTTATTTTCACACTGTCCAGTGTTTTGCCGCCTACATGCAGCGACACGACATAAACACCGGCTTTTATTCCTTGTGTTGGCACTATCTGCTGGTTTTCGCTTCCCGAAACCGGCATCTTCATCACCGCCTGGCCTGTGCTGCTGGTAAGCCTCACCTCCATGTGGTTAGCAGGTTTTTCAACCTCCCATTTCACAATGAAATAGCTGCCGGCGGGGTTGGGGAATACCTCAATCATCCTGTGTTCGCCTGCAAGTTTCACCAGTCTCTCGAATTCAATCTCTTTTGACGACTTGTAGGGATCGGGGTAGATTACCGGCTCTTCGTAAGCCAGCAGCCCTGCAGCAATCAGGATGTTTCTTGCATAAACGGGGGCTTTTCCGTTCTCCTGCCCAAGCAGTGCGAACAGCGCTGCCGCCTGTGCGCTGTCGGGCAGGCTGCCGTCCATCTGCTGGAGCAATCCCATGAATGATACCATATCCTGGTGGCTTTGCAGTCCATCCTGATCAAGGGTAAAATACTGGGGTATTCCGTTCAGCACAGCCATTGCACCGCTCCAGTCATGCCGCCCGGCATGTAACATGGCCAGTTGGTACCGTGCATCTGCGGTGTTCTCCGCTGCCAGAAGCATGGCAAGGGTGTCGAGCGAGGCTTCGGGGTTGACCGTATCGGCTAAGTAGTAAGCCTTCAGCATGTTCATTGCCAGTGATCTTTGCTGCATCCAGTACGCCTGCTTCGACTTCAGTTCACCATATACCGAGACCAGGCTGCGGCCCTGCAGTATCTGCCCCAGCATGTACTCAGGCAGAGGGTTGAACCTTTCGCCTAACAGTTCCAGCAAATGGTCTTCTTTGGCCGATTCGGGATTGGCCACCATCACATCGCGGATCATGGCATCCACCATCACCGACTCTTTCTGAATGGCTGCGGCCATCACTGTATCGCTGACAAAGGGTGCAGCGCCCATCAGTTGGTTATACACCTCATAAGCCTGATTCGGAGTACTCATGTCAACCGTCCATGTCAGGCCTGGCGTATCGCCCGCATCTTCAAGCGCCTGTATCAACTGTCCTACCGAGTCGGCCTGCTGTTCGGAAGAGGCGATCAACTGCCTGAGTTCACCGGTGTCATCAAGACCTCCACCGCCACCACCACCCGGATCGAGATGAGACGGGCAACTCTGTTCGGGATCCCAGTCAGCATCTTCGTTCGGCGCTATTGTCACAGTGGATTCGGTGTAGTATTCGGGTTTAAGTTTTACTAAAGGATCAACATGATAATAATAAGTAATATGATTCGCCTGGTTGTTGATGTCGGTAGGGGTTCCCAGCGGGCCGGTCCAGCTAAAGCGGTTGCCGGCGGGGGCATCGGGTTGCTCGCCTGGTGAGCCCTGGTTTTGTGCTATCCCAATTTCCTGGTTCAGAACAGGTCCTTCAAAGTAAACCACTTGGTTCCAATCGGTGTCCACATATTCGTTGCATTTAAGCACAAGGCCTTCACCGGAGAGGGTGCGGTTGCGGTTCAGAGCCATGATGCCCACATCCAGACCCGCAAAATAGTTCCGGTAGATCATCTCAGGGCCGGTAGGGCGGGTGTCGTTCACATAGATTCCGAACAAATTGCTGGTTCCGGCATTGGAGAATTCATTTCCTTCAACCCAATAGTTCCTGCATCCGTCAAGGTACAAACCATAACCCCCTGTCTGACCTGCCGAGGTTGTAAAACTGCAGTAATTTACCTGTGCATTACTGATCCCGCTCAGGTAAACGCCTTTCTGGTTATCTTCAAAACCGGTATGACTGATATCGGGAAACCTGTTGGGTGTTGAGGCCAGGGCATAAACACCGTAATTGAGTTTTTTGAAATTTGAGTTGTAGCCTGAGCCGCCGGACGTGCTGCCCTTGATGATAAAC
>JBLRXC010000021.1:0-34552 GCA_047920975.1 Bacteroidales bacterium
CCCTATTTTTTATACAAATACAAAAACTACATTGGTCTGCCCCTGGTAAGTTCTGTGGGAGAAACAAAACACATGCAGTCCGGTTTGGTGAAACTTGCGCCCAATCCTGCCGGGGAAACAGTGAAAGTGGAACTCCATTCGGAAACAGACTTCATCAGTGAGGTTCAGATCATTGACCAGCAAGGAAGGACGGTAACCGTTCAGTCGCTGGATAACACAGGTTCAAAAGCGGCATGGGTCAATATTTCACATTTGGGCAAAGGATTGTACATTGTTGAAACCAGTACCCAACAGAAGGCGGTTTACTATAATAAACTCATAAAACACTGATCCTTTTTAAATGCCGAAGACTGGAAGACGGAGTACAGGATTTTAAACCGTGGTTCTTTATAGCAGCTACTTGTTAGGCCAGGCAACAAAGCAGCTCAATGTTTTGGCTTTATTGAAAAATATTTTCTTTTTTTCTTTGATTTCAAAGTTTTTTTATATTTGCATTCTACTAAAATTGAAGGATTTTATGAACGACCAAAATGATAGAAACCATACCCAGGTGTACGAGGAATCATCCTGCATTTTGCGGCGACCATTCAAACTCACCGACCAGCTCGCATTGAAATAAAATAGCCATACGCAAAGCCCTGTTTGCGCATGGCTGTAACCCTTCTGCTACAAAGGGCAAATCAATAAAATTAACAGAGTAATTTTATCAAACATGCAAAATTATGAAAAATACCATTTTAACATTAACAGTGTTGTTATTTACATTCATCACTGGCAATATATTGGCTCAGGGTGAAGGACTGACAATTGCTTATGTAACCGGTCCGGAATGTTGCCCTGATCTTGGAACCTTCACCGGTAATAGGACATGCGGCGGTTACGCCAGTGCTGTTTACTGGGGGACAACCAATGGCAACGGACCTTCTTATTATAATATTCCATGGTATGGTGCAGATTTTTACGAAGTTTGCCTTACGACATTATCCGTTGAAACTGTGGAGGGGAAAGCCGACATTCATGGAAACGGAGTGAAGGTACCAATCTTATGTCGTGGTAGCGAGACCAAAAACATTGGCTATGGAGCGCCATTAGTATTTAATATTGAGTTGTCCGTCCTTGAAGTCGGAGAACCCGGTCCACCTCCGCCAGAGGATTAATCTGAGAAGCCACTCCATTCAAACGAATGGAGTGGCTTTAATTTGTTAAATCATAAACATCATTATCATGAAACCAATTAAAGCATTAGCTTTCCTTATTTTGTTTCCTGTAGCAGTTGATTGCCAAACTCTTCAATCTCTGTTGGGTAGTATCCAATATCAAGAGGAAACATCATATAATAACAACCGACTATCAGATTTAAAAAAATTGATTGGAGAATCCAAGCAAACTATTAAGAATGATACATTATGGCTATACACATGGAAAGAGCGTCACCAATGGATTGAGGGTCAATATGTACCTCAAGCATATGGTATCCACGAATACTACAGTGATCCGGAAGCGGATGGTTTTAGACAAATCAAAAAATATGTTGGAATCAACCCCGAAATCAATGACTCAACTCACAAATTGTTATTCTTTTACGACAACCTCGGACGAAACAATGAAATCATACTGCAATACTATGATACAATAAACAAAAAGTGGGATAACTATACTCATATAAAAGTTGATTTTGATATCTATGGATACGACTCCTGTACTCTTTACAAGTCATGGGATGATGCCAATAACTCCTGGGTCAACTCCGAACGTATGATCATGCAGAGAGACAGCATGGAGGCAATCGTTCTTGATGTTACCGAATACTGGACAGGCAGCCAGTGGAAAAAATCTATTGGGCGGTCCTTTACCTATTTTAACAATGAATACGGATGCACGGATTCACTCTATTTTTATCATTGGAATCCAACTTACAACTATTGGCTTCTGAAACGAAAGTGGTTCCTGTACTATGATGAAAACAATGTACAAATAGCCGGGTTGGAAACCATATACGATGAAACGGTCATCGAATGGAGAAACTACCAGCAAAGTCTCGATTACAAGTTTGACAACTGGTGCGGTTGCTATGACTTCTGGAAATGTGTGCTGAACCCGACATTTTTTATCTTGCAAAACTGGAAAGACAGTGTATGGGTAAATATGCAAAGGACAACGATTGAATATGACTCTCTTGGTGGCCATAATGCTGTTTTTGAGGGGCATGATGGAAACGACTGGTACCTGGCAATGAGGACTGAACTCAGATTTCAGTGGGACGGAAATGTTGATTTTTTGCTGTATTATAATTGGAATGGTTCCGAATGGGTTGAATACAATGGGTACAAAGATATTTACACATACGTAAATGATACGGCCATTGAATGTTTTAACAACAAATGGGACGAAACTATCATGAACTGGGGACCACTTTTCTACTACAAATACAAAAACTACATCGGGCTGCCCCTTGTCAGTTCTGTGATCGAAAGAAAAACCTTGCATACCGGCGTAATCAGGCTTGCACCAAATCCTGCACGGGAGACTTTTGTGTTAGAACTGCGTTCCGAAACGGATTACATAACCGAAGTAGAGATCATTGACCAGCAGGGCCGCATTGTATTTGTGAATACTCCAAAACAACGGGATGCCAGGACGGTTAGGTTGGACTCTTCACTCTTACCCTCCGGCCTGTACATCGTAAGGACAAAGACGAAGAACCACGAGGTTTTCCACAACAAGCTGATCAGGAAATGAGAGGCAAAATCAATTTCATCAGTACATAAGGTGAATAAAAAGGTAATCCTCTATTTCAGCCACTTATCCAGCCATGCAAAGAAAGTCCGTTGCCATAGAATGCCATTCTGAGGTTTCAGTACCCAATGGTTTTCATCGGGAAAGTGCAGGTACCATGCAGGGACATCGAGCAGCCGGGCAGCATTGAAAGCAGTCATGCCCTGGGTATAAACCACTCGGTAGTCGAGTTCACCGTGGATGATAAGGATCGGAGTATCCCAGTCCTGGACAAATTTATGGGGACTGTGATCATAAACCTCCTGTATTTTTTTGTCATTCTTATTCCAGAATGGGCCTGCTTTATCCCAGTTTTCAAACCACATCTCTTCTGTTTCAAGATATTGTGCTTCCTCATTAAAAATGCCGTCATGAGCAATGAATGCTTTGAAACGTCCTTCATGTTTTCCTGCGAGATAGAAAACGGCCCAGCCGCCGGCACTTGCGCCAATAGCACCCAACCGTTCTTCATCCACAAACGGCTCTTTGGCCATTTCATCAATGGCAGTGAGGTAATCCTGCATGCTCTTGCCGTGGTAATCGCCGCTGATCTGCTCCTGCCACGCCTGTCCGAACCCGGAAACACCCCTTCTGTTGGGAGCCACAATAATGTAATCGTTGGCCGCCATGATCTGGTAATTCCAGCGGTAGTGAAAATTCTGGCTGAGCGGACCCTGCGGACCACCTTTACAATAGAGTAAGGTTGGGTATTTTTTATTGGGGTCAAAATGAGGCGGGTAGATCACCATCGTCAGCATATCAAAACCGTCGTGGGTCTTCATCCAGCGCTCTTCAACCTCTCCCATTGTGATCTGATCAAGTAAATCCTGGTTTGTAAAAGTAAGCTGAGTGGCTTCACCCGTGGCGGGGTCAACCATGAACAATTCAGTGGGGAACGACATGGAATTCATTGCAGCAACCAGCTTTCCGCCTGCTTCGGCCACCGATTTGTAATCATGTAGTCCTTCAGTCAGCTTCACGATGGAATTGGCTTCAACATCATACCTGTAGATCTGAAAGGTTCCGTGCCAGTCGCTGGTAAAATAGAACGACTTGCTATCGCTCGCCCAGTGAAGACTGCCCACATTCTGATCGAATCCTTTTGAAGCATACCTCTTTTCCCAGGTTTGCGTATTGACAATAAAAAGCCGGTTCTGATCCGATTCAAAGCCATCGCGCTCCATGCTTTCCCAGGCTATGTATTGACCATCAGGAGAAAACAAAGGTGAAACATCGAAGCCCATCATGCCTTCGGTGAGATTGATGGTTTGGCCGGTTTCGAGGCTGTAGAGGTAAATATCGCTGTTGGTTGACAATGTTGCTGCTCTGCCGATGAGTTTTTTGGATGTATAGGCAATGGTTTTGCTGTCGGGGCTCCAGTCAACCTGCTCGATGCCGCCAAAAGGCTTCAATGGTGCATCCCAGGGTTCTCCTTCCAAAATGTCTTTTTCATTCCAAACCTTTGAGCCGTCATAATCGGATACAAATACGTGGCTGTAACTTTCCACCCAATGATCCCAGTGGCGGTACATGAGGTCATCATTCAGGATACCGCTGGCTTTGGGAAGGCCGTCATAGAGTTCGGGAAATTTATTCGGGATCGGAACCTCTTTTGTGAACAGGATCTTTTTCTGGTCGGGCGCATATTTAAAGCCTGTGACACCACCCTCGATATCCGAAATCTGTGTTCTGCCGGTACCATCTGGATCCATCTCCCAAAGCTGAACCGACCCACTTTCAGAAGTAAGAAAACCGATCCTTTTTCCGTCGGGCCGCCAAAGTTCATTGAATTCGCTTTTGGCCGACCGGGTGATCTGGGTTATCTCTCCCGATACCAGGTCATAAACATACAACTCGCGATTGCCCCTGTTCTTTTCAACGGAATAATAGGTAACACCATACAACACTTTTTTCCCATCCGGCGAAACCTCATGGCCACTCACCCGGCCAAAAGCCCACAAGGCTTCGGGAGTCATCCGGTCACTCTGCAGCGTCAATTCAGGTTTGGAGATGATCACTGCATCGGTCTTTGCATCCGGTTGTTCATTCGCTGACTGGCAGGAAGAGAAAATAAACCCTGCCAGGAAAATACCGGAAAAGAAAGTAATTTTTTTCATAAAAATCATTTATTTGATTGACAGCAGATTATGTTAAGCAATGCTCCGTGTAAAATTGAATTACATGTCACAGGTCTGTTGAAACAAATTACAGCAGGCCAAAAATAGGCAATTAAAAAAAACGAAATGTTATTTGGTTGGGTCATTTTAGAATTTACTACTTTTGAAACAAAATTTTAAACCCTTAAATATTATGAATATTCCCGGCAATTTAAAGTACACAAATGACCACGAGTGGCTGAAAGCAGAAGGAGACACGGCCATTGTTGGAATTACAGATTTTGCCCAGAAAGAATTGGGCGACATTGTATTTGTTGAAGTGGATACTGTTGGCGAAACCCTTGACAAGGAAGAAACATTTGGAACAATTGAAGCGGTGAAAACCGTTTCAGATCTTTTAATGCCGGTGTCCGGTGAGGTCATTGAACTCAACGAAGAGTTGGAGTCTTCTCCCGAAATTATCAACTCAGACCCTTACGGCAAGGGATGGATCGTAAAGATCAAAATGAAAGACCCTTCTGAGATTGACGACCTTTTTTCCGCTGATGGTTACCGGGAACTGATTGAAGCCTGATACTCCGGGGAAACCTGATCAAATAATATTTACAGGACATTGAGCGTTTTTAAACCGTGTTCCTTTTAAAAAGTGTTTTTATCTTTGTCAGGTTCAATTAAATTAAATACAATAGAGTCGTTATGAGAGATAAGAAAAAATCACCAAAGGCGGACCTTGAAAATAAAAAAGTCATCTTCATTGAGATCGGCCTTGTTGTTGCCCTGGCCATCACTTTGGCAGCGTTCGAATGGAAGTCGTATGAGAAAAGAGATTTAATGGAGATCACCAGGGAGGTTGATCTTACACCTGAAGAAATGGCAGAAATAACCCTTCACACACCTCCCCCGCCACCTCCCCCGCCACCCCAGCAAACTACAGTCATCGAGATTGTTGAGGACGACCTCGAAATTGACGATGACATTGAAATTGATGTAGAGGCCGATCAGACAACTGTAATACAGGAATATGTTCCGGTTCAGGTTGAAGAGGAACTTGAAGATGTTCAGGTATTTACAGTTGTTGAATCCATGCCCGAATTTCCAGGAGGAGATGCTGCCCGGATCAAATACCTGAACGACAACATTATATATCCCCAGATGGCCCGTGAAAGCGGTATCCAGGGCAGGGTGTTTGTAACTTTTGTTGTCGAAAGAGACGGGAGTGTTACCGATGTCCAGGTACTGAGAGGCATTGGTGGTGGGTGCGACGAGGAAGCATTACGGGTGATCAGGAACATGCCAAAATGGGTTCCTGGGAAACAGAGGGGAAAACCGGTGCGCGTCCAGTTCAACATGCCCATCCTGTTCAAGCTGAATTAAACCATTGGTTTGAAGCGCACGCTGGTCAGAATCGTACACTGATAGGAATGATCCCGCCGATGGCGGGACAGATTTAACTGATTCCTGAACATACACTCAATCATGACCATCGGTGTACTATTCATGAACTCCTGCTTATCCGAAAAAAAGGTAAGCCATAAGAATGGCTGCAATGATACCTGCAAAATCAGCAATTAAACCGCAAGTTACAGCATACCGGGTTTTTTTGATCCCCACTGAACCGAAATAAACAGCAATGATGTAAAAGGTGGTATCAGTTGCCCCCTGGACCGTTGAAGCCACCCTTCCCACAAATGAATCAGCTCCATAAGTATGCATGGCATCTACCATCATACCGCGGGCACCACTACCGCTGAGCGGCTTCATCAATGCCGTGGGCAGTGCCTCAATGAAAGCCGTATCAACATGCAAAGTGAGTAATATCCGGCGGATCCCTTCAATCATTAAATCGAGTGACCCTGAAGCCCTGAAAACACCTATGGCTACAAGAATCGCAATCAGGAAAGGTATGATCCTGATCGCTACCTGAAAACCCTCTTTGGCTCCATCAATAAAGGTCTCATAGATGTTCACCTTCTTCCTCACCCCAAGCAGGATAAAGAGCAGGATAACAGAGAAAAGGATGAGATTGCTGGCAAGTGTCGAAATTTGCGTGATGGACTCCTGGGGAAGGTAAGAAAACCAGATAATTACCCCAAACACAAAGGCAGTTATACCACCTATATAGGCAAGGATCACTTTGTTGAAAAGATTGATCTTTTGATAAAATGAAACAGCTATAAGGCCGGCAATTGTAGAGAAAAACGTAGCCAACAGAATAGGTATAAAAATATCTGAAGGGTTGGCAGCACCGAGCTGCGCCCTGAAAACCATGACGCTGATCGGAAGGATGGTCAATCCCGAGGTGTTCAGAACCAGAAACATGATCATGGCATTGCTTGCCGTATCCTTCTCCTGGTTGGTTTTCTGCATCTCCTCCATGGCTTTAAGACCCATGGGTGTGGCAGCATTGTCAAGCCCCAGCATGTTGGCTGATACATTCAGCATCATCGGTCCGATAGCGGGATGATCTTTTGGAAGTCCGGGAAATAATTTCGCGAAGAAGGGTCCGACGACTTTTGCAAAAACCCTGACCACCCCTCCTTTTTCACCAATCTTCATCAATCCAAGCCAGAGTGTGAGTATTCCGGTAAGTCCCAGAGAAATTTCAAAACCAGTTTTGGCCATGTCAAACGTGCTGTTGACCATGTTGGGGAAGACCTCCAGATCACCAAAGAAGAGCAATCTGATCAACCCTACCAGAAAGGCCACCACAAAAAAGAAAATCCAGATGTAGTTCAGTGCCATTGAATTCACCCGTTAAACTTTCGAAATTAGGGGATTTTTTTGCCGGGAATGACACCAAAAAAAAATGTTTATTAACGGCAGGTGTTAATAATATCGTCATGACGATCCTCTGCGCCCTTCAATCGCCAGTTCCCGCCGGAGGTACTGTCCTGTATAGCTTGATTCGACGGTTGCCACCACTTCGGGAGTTCCCTCACAAACGATTGTCCCCCCCTTCTCACCTCCTTCAGGCCCCAGATCAATGATATGATCGGCCACTTTGATCACCTCCATGTTGTGCTCAATCACCAGGATTGTGTTTCCTTTGTCAACCAGTTTTTGAAGCACCTGGAGCAACACATTGACATCCTCAAAATGCAGACCGGTGGTTGGCTCATCCAGGATATAGAGGGTCTTTCCGGTGTCTTTTTTTGAAAGTTCAGCGGCCAGTTTAACCCGCTGTGCCTCCCCGCCTGAGAGGGTAGTAGATTGCTGGCCCAGGGAGATGTATCCCAACCCGACCTCCTTCAGGGTTTTGATCTTTTGAAGGATCGCCGGGATATTTTCAAAAAAGACCACAGCATCCTGTATGGTCATCTCCAGGATATCATTGATAGATTTTCCCTTGAAATGTACTTCCAGCGTTTCACGGTTGTAACGCTTCCCGTTACACTCTTCGCAGCGGATATGGACATCCGGCAGGAAATTCATTTCAATCACCCTGATGCCAGCCCCTTTGCAGGTTTCACAACGTCCTCCCTTCACATTGAATGAGAACCGGCCTGGTTTATAACCCCTGATTTTTGATTCGGGAAGTTGGGTAAACAGTTTCCTGATCTCATCAAACACCCCGGTATAGGTGGCAGGGTTCGATCGGGGGGTGCGTCCGATCGGTGACTGGTCAATATCAATGACTTTGTCAAGGTGGTTCAATCCTGCAATGGCATCATATGGCAGAGGTTTTTTCTCAGACCGGAAGAAATGCCGGTTCAGGATCGGATATAATGTTTCATTGATCAGGGTTGATTTTCCACTTCCCGACACACCGGTAATGCAAATGAAAACGCCAAGCGGAATTTTAAGGTGTACCTGCTTCAGGTTATTGCCGGTGGCGCCAGAAAGTTCGAGTATACCTCCATTTCCTGCTCTTCTTTTATCAGGGATTGGTATCACTTTTTTACCGCTGATATAATCACAGGTGAGGGTTTTACATGCCATAAAATCACCGGGTTTTCCCTGTGCCACAACCTCCCCGCCATGTCTGCCCGCACCCGGGCCCATGTCAATCACGTGATCAGCAGCAAGTATGGTCTCCTTATCATGTTCGACCACAATTACCGAATTACCGATATCACGCAGATCCTGCAGGGAGCGGATCAGTCTGAGGTTATCCCTCTGGTGCAACCCGATACTGGGTTCATCCAGGATATAGAGCACATTGGTAAGCTGTGAGCCTATCTGCGTTGCCAGGCGGATCCGCTGTGATTCCCCGCCTGAGAGTGAGCGGGCCGGACGGTTTAGGGCAAGGTATTCAAGACCGACATCCAGCAAAAAAGAGATTCTGGTTTTGATCTCACGTATGATCTCATGAGCAATCCTCATTTTCTGATCGTCCAGCCTGGTTTCCAAGTCATTGATCCAGCGCCTGAGATGCAACATGTCCCAATCAGACACCTCTGAAATGTTCTTGCCATCTATCCTGAACTGAAGTGATTCCTTTTTCAGCCGTTGTCCCTGGCACTCAGGACAACGGACTGCATTCATAAAATTGTTGGCCCACTTTTTAATACTTACCAATTCAGATTCATTAAACTGGTTGGTGATAAAATTAACAACTCCCTCAAAATTAAGGGTGTAAATGGAGGTAATCCCCTGGTACTCCTTTTTTACTTTATAATTTTCATCAGATCCGTATAGGATCGTTGCGATGGCTCCTTCAGGGATATCACCAAGTGGTGTATCCAGATTAAAACCGAACTTATCACCGATAGCCTCCATTTGCTGAAAAATCCAGTTGTTCTTAAACTCTCCGATGGGAGCAATTCCACCGTTACGGATGCTTTTCTTCTGGTCAGGAAATATTTTCTTCAGGTCAATTTCAGTAATGTTGCCCAGCCCGTTGCATTGAGGGCATGCACCATAGGGTGAGTTAAAGGAAAATGAATTGGGCTCGGGTTCATTGTAAGATATGCCGGTTGTAGGACACATGAGTGACCTGCTGTAGTGTCGTACTGCACCGGTTTCAGGGTGAAGGATCATAACTGATCCCTTGCCGTACCTCATACCCAATTGAACCGACTGTTTGAGTCTTCCATATGATTCTTCAGAAACTTTAATTTTATCAATCACCAGTTCAATATCATGGACTTTATATCGATCGAGTTTCATACCGAAGGCGAGCTCTCTCAATTCGCCGTCTGTTCTCACGTTTAGAAATCCCTGTCTGCGGAATTGCTCAAAAAGCTCCCGGTAATGACCTTTCCGGCCTTTGATGACCGGGGCAAGGACAATAATTTTTGCATCCTGAAAAGTAGCTTGAATAAGATCAAGAAGCTGAGGTTCAGTATACCTGACCATCAATTCTCCAGTATTTTCGGAGTACGCATTGGCAGTGCGGGCATAAAGCAACCTCAAAAAATCATAGACTTCGGTGATCGTTCCAACCGTTGAACGGGGGTTCTTATTCACTGATTTCTGCTCAATGGAGATCACGGGACTCAGTCCGGTTATTTTGTCAACATCCGGGCGCTCCAGGTTTCCCAGGAATTGCCGGGCATAAGCCGAGAATGTTTCCATATACCTTCGCTGACCTTCGGCATAGATGGTATCGAATGCCAGGGAGGATTTTCCGCTACCGCTCAAACCAGTGATTACAACAAGTTTATTGCGGGGAATCTTGACGTCAATGTTTCGGAGGTTATGCTCCCGCGCTCCGAATACTTCAATATTTTCAACCGATTGAACCAATGCCAATGGCACTTTAAGATTTTCTTCCTGTTTCAACTGTCGTGTTTTTCAATCATTCATAAACCGGATACTCCGTGTTTTACCTATAGCAAATACGGTTTGAGATAAAGGATTAGCGGGTGATTTCCGGTATTGCAATCCTGTAGACCTTTCCTGAATTATTCGGCAATTTGTCTGACCTCAGCCAGGGGTTGTACTCTTTAAGGGTACGGTATGTAACATGATGCTTCTGCGCAAATTCAACCAGATCCGGGATTGGCTCTTTGACTTCAATGATCTTTACCTTCACCTGCGGATAAAGGTCTCCGGGTTCCAGATAAAATCCATACTGCTGCTGGTTCTCATAAATGGCTTTGAGTGCAAGGATGCGGTAAGGATACCTGGAGGTTTCTTCGTTCAGGAAGAGATCGTAGAAGTTATTAACCTTCTGTTTTTCAAGGGATTCTGTAATCCGTCGTTTCCCGGCATTATAGGCAGCTGCAACCAATGTCCAGTTCCTGTACTCTGCAAATGACTCCCTGAAATAACGGCAGGCCGCAATGGTAGCGAGCTCCACATGGTACCTTTCATCCACAAAATCATTCACCTCAAGGTCGAGCTCCTTTGCTGTTTTATCCATGAATTGCCAGAACCCCGCAGCACCTTTGGGTGATACCGCCCGTGTAAAACCACTTTCAATCAGGGCCAAATATTTAAAATCATCAGGAATATACTGTTGCTCCAGGATAGGCTCAATGACCGGAAACCAACGGTTTGCTCTCTTCAGCATCAGGATTGTGGAACTGTGCCAGTATGTGTTTACCAGCAGTTCACGGTCAAAACCCTCCCTGACGTGCTGTAACCGGAGCGGAGCATTCTCACCGGCAAATTCTATAGATTGCGGAATTCCGGGTGGAATAATTTTAAGAACATCCTGGCTGACGTAAATTTGTCCGGCAGCATCCGGCACATGATCATTCTTTGAGTCGACTGAAAAGGAGAAAATGATGACCAAAGCGATCGCAAACACCAAAACAGTGCTCATCAGCATTATTTTCCGGATCGATTCGTTCTGCATCATTAATTAAAAGTTAGTCTTTAGTTGATTAAACAAGGGGGCAATGCTGTCTTTTTCAGCAAGCAGTGGATCATTGACTTTCCAGTCGATGGCCAGCTGAGGATCATTCCAGCGGATACTTCCCTCTGAAGCCTTGTTGTAATACCCGGTACACTTATACTGAAATACAGTGTCATCTTCGAGGGTCAGAAAGCCATGGGCAAAACCCTGGGGTATCCAAAGCATGGTCTTGTTCTCCCCGGAAAGTAAATGCGAGAACCATCGACCGAAGGTTGGAGAGTTTTTCCGGATATCTACTGCCACATCCTGGACTTTTCCGCAGATCACCCGCACCAGTTTACCCTGCTCAAATGGCGGTTCCTGATAATGCAACCCACGCAGGACATTTTTCTTTGAACGGGACTCATTCTCCTGGACAAATTCATGCGCTATTCCAACTTCCCGGAGTCTGTCTTTCCTGAAAAACTCCATGAAATGACCACGCTCATCCTCAAATACCTGAGGTTGGATCAATAACAAACCATCAATTCCTGTTCTAAGAATTTCCATTGATTACATAACAATTTCCGGGGTCAGAAAAGTGTCCGGAAGCAAAATAATTTTAAATATGAATAACCTCACCATAAGCTGCTGCAACAGCTTCCATGACAGCTTCCGACATAGTTGGATGGGGATGGATGGATTTCAGGATTTCATGGCCGGTTGTCTCAAGTTTTCTTGCAGCAACCACTTCCGCAATCATTTCGGTCACATTATCGCCAATAAAATGTGCTCCCAGCCATTCGCCATATTTTGCATCGAAAATCACCTTGACGAAGCCATCTTTATTTCCTGCTGCGCTAGCCTTACCTGATGCAGAATAGGGAAACTTTCCAACCCTGATCTCATGCCCGGCTTCTTTGGCCTGCTTTTCAGTCATTCCCACTGAAGCAATCTCAGGGTTTGTATAGGTACAACCCGGAACATTTCCATAGTCAATCGGTTCCGGATCCTTTCCCGCGATCTTCTCAACGCAGCAAATTCCTTCCGCTGAAGCCACATGTGCCAGCGCGGGTCCTGTGACAATATCTCCAATGGCATAATATCCGTCAACCCCGGTCCGGTAAAATTCATCCACGACTACCTTTCCTTTTTCTGTTTTAATCCCAACCTCTTCCAGACCAATGCCTTCGAGGTTGGCCTGTATGCCAACTGCCGACAGGACTATTTCCGCATCAATGGTTTCAGAACCCTTTTTCGTTTTAACTGTCACCTTGCAGAGCTTACCTTTGGTGTCAACCTTTTCAACCTCCGAACCTGTCATCACACGGATCTTTGCTTTTTTGAAGCTTCTTTCAAGCTGTTTCGACACCTCTTCATCTTCAAGCGGAACCAGTGTGGTCATATATTCCACCAGCGTCACCTCCGTACCAATAGAATTGTAGAAAAAGGCAAATTCCGAACCGATGGCACCGGAACCGACCACAACCATGGATTTGGGTTGCTTCTTCAGTGACATTGCTTCCCGATATCCGATGATCTTCTTACCATCCTGTTTCATGCCGGGCAGTTCACGCGACCGGCAACCGGTGGCAACGATAATATGTTCAGCCTCGTAAACGCTCTTTTTGTCCTTTTCATCGGTCACTTCCACCTTCTTACCAGGTTTCAGGACGCCTTTCCCCTTCAGGTGGTCGATCTTATTTTTTTTGAAAAGAAACTGGATACCATTGCTCATACTGTTGGCTATATCACGGCTGCGTTTCACCATTCCCTCAAAATCAGGTTTGGCATCACCACTGATCGTGATCCCATAATCCGAGGCATGTTTAATATAATTGAACACCTGCGCACTTTTGAGAAGTGCCTTGGTGGGAATACAACCCCAGTTAAGGCATACACCGCCCAGTTCTTCTTTTTCAACCACGGCGGTCTTCAATCCAAGTTGCGATGCCCTGATGGCTGCTACATAGCCTCCGGGTCCACTGCCAATAACGATTACATCATATTTCATAAAATGGTATTTTTTTGCTTTTTCAGTTTGCGAAATTAAGAAAATTAATTGGCCGATAAGGTACAGGTTCTGAATTTTATGAGCAGACATAAGTCATTGCTATGAGCGGAGTGCATGGAGCAAAGCGAGTTTTGATGTAAAAACAAATTAAAATGATGGACCTGTAAAGTGAGGTTGACTTGAAAATAGAACGATGTTGATTTAGAAAACATTTTTTAAACCATAACAAATTGAAATCATTACCCCAAAAAACAATAGCTCCGGATTACAAATTTTGTTAATTACAAGCTTCTTATTTACAATCAATAAAAATTAACCCCTGAAAGGTTATATTCCAGATCAAAATTTGGTCTGTTCCATTTCAATCACTTAGCTTTGTAGGCAATTTGTTACCCAGGTTTAGCAGGGCCGGCTCATGGATTCTTTTGCTGTTGCAACAAGAATTACCCGATCCGGCAGGTGTTGCGAAAAACATTGGATACATTCAAACGAAACTTAAATCGAACATTGAAACAATGAAACCATCCGGAAAGAGCTTCTACATCGAAGCAGCCAAAAGAGCCACGGGCTGGCACAAGTCTCACCTCGAAAACATGCGCAGCAAGCGTTTCGACACAATAGCCGTGCATGGCATCTATTCCATGCAGGAGGCGCTTGACTTTAACCAGGGCTCTATCATCGAACCGATTTATATGTCAACCTCTCAGGCCTACCGCGATGCCGACGAGATGGAGGCAGCCCTTGGTTACGAGATCCCCACATGGTGCTATTCCAGAATTGCCAATCCCTCCATGTATTATTTGGAAGGCGTACTGGCCTTGCTCGAGGGTTATGGCGGCAATATTGAGACCTCCTGCTGTGCAACCTCTTCGGGGATGGGCGCCATTCAGAGCGCTTGCGACCAGTTTCTTGTTTTTGATCCCAAAAAACCGGATCAAAAAATGAACTTTGTCGCTACCAGCCAGGTTTATGGAGGCACATTCCAGCAGTTCGCGATCCGTAAGGACAAAGAGAAAAACATTGAATGGCGCAAGGTGATCAACTCCAACAACATAGATGAATGGGCATCACTGATTGATGAGAACACCCGATTCCTTTACGGAGAGATGCCGAGCAATCCCGGCCAGGCGTTTTTTGACCTCCAAAAAGTAATCGACCTGGCTCATGAGCATGGCATTCCCATGATCGTAGATGCCACTGTTGCTACCCCGGCTTTGCTGAGACCACTTACAATGGGAGCCGACATTGTGGTACAGTCCATTTCAAAGACCATCACCTCCAGTGGTTTCGGGATCGGTGGAGCGGTGATCGCCAGAAAAAACCTAATCTCAAAAATAGATAATGATGAAATGAAGGCCGATTTCGGAACCTATATCAAATTGCTTCCGAACCGCGACAACGGGCCTAACATCTCCCCTTTCAATGCCATCATGGCACTCAATGATGTCAGGAACCTGCGCACAAAAGTCGACCGGATGAGCAGAAATACCATGATCATCGCTAAATACCTGGCTGAGCACAAGCATATCGAACAGGTTGATTACCTGGGTCTTAAATCTCACCAATTGCATGAACTCGCAAAAAAATACCTGATCCTCGTTGATTCTGAACATGATCCTTTGTATGGAGAAAAGGTGAACCGCTATGGTCACCTGATGTCGTTCAGGGTCAGGGGCGGCGCACAGGCAGCCAGGGACGTCTTTGACGGATTCAACATGATCTGGCGGGCAACAGACCTTGGCAGGATCAAATCAGTGGCCACCATTCCGGCCATTTCAACACACTCGCAACAGGGTGAGGAAGGAAGGAGACTGGCTGATATACCACAGAACCTCATCCGGCTTTGTGTCGGCGGTGAACATCCTGACGACATCATTGCCGACCTCGAAAGGGGGTTGTCGGTACTTGACGGAAAGCGGTACCCGGTTTCGGCACCCGAATATTCTGCAGGCGGTGCCTCTTCTGCAACTTTAAAAAGATAAACACAAATAATCGATAAGAGATGAAACATAAAATTGGAATACTCGGCTTTGGTACAGTAGGCCAGGGAATCACCGAAATACTGATCGAAAAACAAGAGGAACTGAAGAAAAAGTACGGATTCAAATTTGAGATCGTCGCTGTTGCCGATTTTAAGTTTGGTAATGTTTATAACCCGAAAGGACTTGACCTTCCATTGCTCCTGAAAGAAGCAAAAGCCGGTAAAAAGTTCACCAAAGATGTTGTTGACTGGGACAATGAAAAGCTAATCAAAAAGTCGAAAACGACGGTCTGGTGCGAACTCTCCTATACCGATCTGAACACCGGCGGACCAGCCATTGGTCACGTTACAGCAGCGCTGAAATCAGGAAAACATGTGGTGACGAGCAACAAAGGCCCGGCAGCGCTCATGTATCCGAAATTCAAAAAAATGGCTGATAAACATGAGGTGAAATTCCTGATCGAGGGAACGGTAGTGGCGGGTACGCCGGTCATTAACCTTGCAGATGGTCCGCTGGCCGGATGCAAAATATCAAAGATCAGGGGCATCCTGAACGGAACCACCAACTATATGCTCACCGAAATGGAAAAAGGCATGTCGTACGATGAGGTGCTGAAAATTGCCCAGGAAAAGGGTTATGCCGAAGCAGATCCCACAGGTGACGTAGAGGGCTACGATGCCCGTGGCAAAGTGACCATCCTTGCCAATATTGTCATGGGAGCAGGAATCAGCATCAGTGATGTCGCCTGCAAGGGGATCACCGGAATCACAGCTTCCGATATTGAAAAAGCCAAAAAACAGAACAAACGCTGGAAGCTGATCGGGTCGGTGGAGATGTCAGATAATGGTGCCACCGGATCGGTAAATCCCGAAATGATTGACCTGACCCACCCGCTGGCAGGAGTCATGGGAGCCACAAATGCCCTTACGTTTTCTACAGATCTGCTTGGAGATGTGACAATCGTGGGTCCGGGCGCAGGAAAAAAGGAGACGGGTTTTGCAATTCTGACAGATTTGCTAAAGATCCACAGGGAGGGGAAGTAGGAGGATTTAGATAGAAATAAGTTGAAATTGTGGAAATAAGTTGAAATAATTTGAAATTAGTTTAAGGTTTTTTGGTATGAATGAGAAACCGAAATACATTAAACTAGAGGATTTTGAATTCAGAAATCACTGGCTTGAATTATTTAAGGAGCGAAATAAAATTATTCAGCAGGAATACGCAGAAATCACTCAGATTTGTGACCAGTTTCAACTTAAACTCAACAACTTCATCACATCCATCTACCGGACCAAAAACAACTATCAGAAACCCTGAACAACAATTAATATCAATCAATATCAACTAATATCAATAAACATCCATCAATATCAACAACATGGCCTACACCGGAAAATTTTTACACGTTGATCTCACCAAAGGTACAACCTACATTGGCGAGACAGAAAAAACCCTGGTCGAAAAATTTATCGGCGGCAAGGGAATGGGATTCGCCATCCTGGAAAAGACCGCCCCACAGCCTGACCCTTTGGGACCCGGTAATCCGCTGATCTTTGTCAACGGACCCTTCACAGGTACGAAAATACAAACCAGTGCCCGTACAACCCTGGTTACCAAGTCGCCACTGACAGGTTCTATCCTCGACAGTCAATGTGGTGGTAACTTTGGTCCGGCGCTCAAAAGAGCGGGTTTTGACTACCTGCTGATCACCGGTACGTCCGAAAAACCTGTATATCTTTATGTTACGGATAAAAGGGCAGAGATCAAAGACGCCTCTGCCCTTTGGGGAAAAGGTATCTTCGAAACAGAGAACACCCTGATGAAAGAGAATCCCGGAAATGACCCGCGCGTGGCGGCCATTGGACAGGCAGGCGAAAACGTCTCAAGGCTTGCCTGCATCGGCGTCGACAAGCACCGGCAGTTTGGCAGGGGTGGTGCCGGAGCGGTGATGGGTTCGAAAAAGTTAAAAGCTATCGTAGTTGATGGAGATTATGAACCACAATACTTTGATCCCGAAAGATTTGAAAAGATCAATCTTCAATATACGCGTGAAATGCTCGCTTTGGACGGCATTAAATACCGCAGGCAAAAAGGGACCATGAAGTGTGTTCGCAGTGGGCAGGGATATGAACACCTGCCGACTAAAAATTTTCAGTTGGTCCAGTTCGAGGATTTTGAAAAGATCAGCTCTGAAGCAGCCCGTGAAGAGTTGAACTGGAAAGATACCAGTTGCTACAACTGTGGGATCCGTTGCTCCAAATGGGCACGCTGGGACGGGCATGAGATCGAAGGCCCCGAATTTGAAACAACGGCTTTCCTCGGATCAGGCAGCATGGTGAACAACATCAAGGATGTGGCATGGGCCAATGAAATGTGCAACGATTATGGGCTCGATACCATCAGCACCGGGATTGCCTGCTCTTTTGCCATGGAATGTTATGAGAAAGGACTTCTGAACGGCAACAATAAACTTGAATTGACCTGGGGCAATGCAGAAGCCCAGCGTGAACTGATCAGGCAAATGGCTTTCCGCGAAGAAACCGGGGCGCTTCTGACCGACGGAACCCGTATCGCAGCACAAAAGATCGGAAAAGGAAGCGAAGCATTTGCCATCAATACATTTGGCATGGAGCTTTCCGGCATCAACCCCAAAGGTTCACTGGCCATGGGTGTGATGTTTGCTGTAGCCGATTTTGCGAGTCATACCCGGTTATGGATCTCAGAACAGGAGATGGGACCGGATTTCACCATTGACGATATCCCGCAAGCCATTGCCGACGGGTTCGACACAATCAATGTCCGCAACAGCCTGGTGATTTGTGATTTTGTACCACTGGGACTCGATAAACTGGCTGATTTGCTGAACCTTGCCACCGGTTCAAAACACACAGCGGAGTCACTGATGGAAGTAGGCGCAAGACTTACACATCTGGCGAGAAAGTACAACCTGCGCAATGGCAGAACATACAAGGACGATACGCTGCCAGACAGGTTTTTCAATGAAAATTCACTGGCCGGATTCATGCGCGGCAAGCAACTCGACCGCGACTATTTCAATTCGTTCGTAAAAAAATACTACGACCTCCGTGGCTGGGACGATGAAGGCAGGCCAACGGACAAAGTGCTCGAGCAATTTGAGGTGGCATAAGGGATAGCGGGTTTGAGGTTGAGTTCACAATTTTCAGTTCTATCTGGCCTTTAACCTTTTGCTCCTGGCTTTTAGCAAGTTCCTAAACAATTTAGCAATGTAACCATTGAACAATCTTTTTGCCAGCTCTTAACCAGCAACGAGCAATTAGCAACATTCTCCAAACTCAGAGTCTCTCTGCAGAACGCACTTAGCCCTAAGCTCTCCGCCCCTTGCTATCTGTGCTAATCGATCAGCCCTCCGCCCTTAACTTCGGTAGTGTTCATACACCATCCTGATCCCTTCCGGCAGTTCAATCCTATGCTTCCAGCCCAATGCATGAAGTTTGGATGGATCGGTCAGCTTACGTGGGGTTCCGTCAGGTTTGGTTGGATCAAATTTAATGTCTCCTTTAAAGCCAATGGTCTCTTTCACCAGGTAAACCAAATCCCTGATGGTGGTCTCTTTTCCGCTTCCGATGTTGATATGGGTATTCCGGACCTCATTATTCTGAATATGAGAAACCTTGATCAGGTCCTGAAAATTCACGCTTTCCATAAGGAAGACACATGCATCGGCCATCTCTTCAGCCCAAAGAAATTCGCGCATCGGGGTTCCTGTTCCCCACACATGAAGCTCTACCCTTGATTTTCCATGCTCAACAATTCTTTTGATCCCAAATTTTTCAAGGTAAGTCACCACCTCTTCATCGGTAAAGCTATCCTTGTAAGCGGAGGGGTATTTCTTCAGATCTTGCTGGATGGCAGCCATGTCATCATTCTCAAGGCATTTGCACAGGTGGTTTTTTCGCACCAATGCGGGAAGCACATGTGAATTTTCCAGATCATAATTATCGTTGAAGCCGTAAAGATTGGTCGGCATCACCGAAATGAAATTGGTTCCGTATTGCAGATTATAGGATTCACACATTTTGATCCCCGCAATTTTGGCAATGGCATATGGCTCATTGGTATACTCCAGGGTATCGGTCAGCAGTACATCCTCACGCATGGGTTGTGGGGCCATCTTAGGGTATATGCAGGTACTTCCGAGAAACAGCAGCTTTTTCACACCATTCAGGTAACTGGCATGGATCACATTGCTCTGGATCATGATGTTCTCATAAATAAACTGTGCCCTGTAAGTATTGTTGGCGTGAATACCCCCCACTTTTGCTGCAGCGAGGATCACATATTCAGGTTTTTCTGTTTCAAAAAACCGCTGGGTCTGATCCTGATTTCCTAGGTCAAGTCCTGGGTAGCTCGTGAACACAAGATTATGAAATCCCTTGCCTCTCAGTATTTTCACAATGCTGCTGCCTACAAGTCCGGTGTGGCCTGCAACATAAATTTTGCTGTTTTTTTCCATATGGTTTAACAGGTATAATGTAGTCTGACGCCTGATTCTTCTTACTCAAAGTAGTTCATGATGGTATATCCGCCATCTTTCAGATAACGGTCGCGTTCAACCAGCTTTACATCCGACTGTATCATCTCACTGACCAGCCCTTTCAGATCATATTCCGGTTTCCAACCGAGCTCCTTTTTGATTTTCGTGGGGTCACCAATCAACAGCTCAACTTCTGTCGGCCTGAAGTAACGGGGGTCTACATTCACAACATCTTTCCCTTTCGGCAGGTTATAATTGGGATTGCTGCACCCTACGACAACTCCTTTTTCATGGACGCCTTCCCCACTGAACTCAATGTCAATTCCAAGTTCACCAAACGCCAACCGCACAAAATCTCTTACCTCGGTAGTGACCCCTGTAGCCACAACAAAATCGTCGGGCTGATCATGCTGAAGGATGAGGTGCATCGCCCTGACGTAATCTTTGGCATGACCCCAGTCTCTTTTTGAAGAGAGGTTCCCCAGGTAAAGCTTATCCTGCAGACCCAACGCGATTTTTGCAACCGCCATCGTGATCTTACGGGTTACAAACGTCTCCCCGCGGATGGGTGATTCATGATTGAACAGGATACCATTGCTGGCAAAGATATTATAGGCTTCCCGGTAATTCACGGTGATCCAGTATGCATAGAGCTTGGCCACTGCATAGGGACTGCGCGGATAAAATGGTGTTTTCTCCCGCTGCGGAACCTCCTGCACCAGCCCGTAAAGTTCACTGGTAGATGCCTGGTAAAAACGTGTTTTGCCGGCAAGACCCAAAAACCGGATCGCTTCCAGCATCCTGAGCGCGCCAATACCGTCAGCATTTGCCGTGTATTCAGGGGTGTCGAAACTTACCGCCACATGCGACATGGCTGCCAGGTTATAAATTTCATCCGGTTTCACATCGCTGATGATCCTGATCAGGTTGGTTGAATCGGTAAGATCGCTGTAGTGCAGAAAAAAGTCTTTGTTCTCGATATGGGGATCCTGATAGAGGTGATCAATCCTGTCGGTATTAAAGAGCGACGATCTCCGTTTTAAACCATGGACAATATATCCGCTTTTTAAGAGGTATTCGGCCAGATAAGCTCCATCTTGTCCGGTGATACCGGTAATCAATGCAATTTTTGACATGCTGTTCTATTTGATGTAGTTAAAATGATCGGCAAAAATACAAAAGGATTGCCATATAAATTCTGATGCCTGTTACGAAACAATTTTCAAAAGGGTTCTGCCCGAATAAAATCAGATTTAATAATGATTAATGACCCCTTAAAGAGTGGATAACATTTGAATGCTCAGATAAAGAGAAGAATTTATTAGCCCGTAGGGCTTCTATATCAATAAAACTAACGATCAATAGCACTTTATTGTCCGCAGGACATCAACAAAAACTATTGTGTTTATTCCCTATGGGAAAGCAGGTTTCCAACAGCAAAATTTGTTACGGATATAAATGCCCTGCAGGCAATTGAAGTTTTCCTACTTTTGCCCTTGCAGTGATTCATCGATCTTCTTAAGACAAAACAAGTGGCTGAAAAAATACTCCGGTTTTTAATTTACTTCGATCTTTTCTCCTACCCGCTTACAAAGGCGGAACTTGCAACCTATATCGGAGCCGGCCCCGATGAGTCCAGCAAACTGGATGAAGCGCTAAAGGCGCTAATCCAATCCGGAATTATATTTCACAACGGGGACTATTACCAAATCAATCCTGACCAAAACATTGTTGAGCGCCGGATCAAAGGAAACGAACTGGCAATCAGGCGCATGAAAACAGCGGTCCGGTTTTCAAAGATCATTGCCCGTTTTCCTTATGTCAGGGGTGTTTTACTGTCGGGATCCATTTCAAAAGGGTTCATGGCGGAAAATGATGACATTGATTATTTCATCATCACAAGTCCGGGACGTGTCTGGCTGGCCCGCACGCTTTTAACGCTTTTCAAAAAGATCTTTCTTTTCAATTCATACAAAAATTTTTGTATCAACTTTTTCCCCGATGATAAGCACCTTGCCCTGCAGGAGAGGGACCTGTATGCAGCCACTGAAATCGTGTTCCTGATCCCAACATTCAATCACGGACTGTATCATGAGATCCTAAAGGTGAATGACTGGGTGAAAAATTTTTATCCGACGTTCCGGCAAGCTTCAACATATGAAGTAAGGCCTGTGACTATTCTGAAGCCGTTTTTTGAGTACCTCCTCAACAACAGGCTCGGTGAATGGATTGAGAACAAACTCTATCAGAAATCCAAAAAGATCATCAACAATAAATACAAGCATTTGGACAGGGATGCCTTTGAGCAGTCCTTTACTCTGGAACAGTAGGAGATCAGATACTTTCCCGTGCATTCAAAGCTGAATATCAGGCAGCGGTATCAGGAACAATTAAAAGTATTTTCTACCAAACCATATACTCACATAGAGGAAGGACACCATGTAACAAGGGCATGATGACTGCAGACAGAAGAAATATCTGGGTGCTGGGCGGCACCGGGTTTATAGGATCGGCTCTGGTGAACCGGCTCGCAAAGGATCCGGCCAACCTGATTAACCTCTTGATCCACAGGCGGGCCAATTACCGGCAACTGGAAAATTTCAACTCATACACAGGCAGTCTGGGAACCATCGACCCCTTGTGGTTTGAAATGCATCCTCCTGACATTTTATTTCACCTGGCATGCCCGGCCGGCAGCTATGCAATGACCCGAAACCTGAGATCATTCCGCGGCGAAAAAGCCAACGAGCGATTGGTCAGTATCCTTTCGGATTTGAAGAAACCCCCTGTGGTGGTTTATGTATCAGGTTCACTCATGTACGGACCGGTTGACACGGACAACCCGGCATATGAAGACACACCTCTCAACCCGGGCGCTTTTGCGAAAGCATATTACCGCAATGAAAAACCATGGATCGGGGCGCAGCAAAAAGGCCTGCTCGATATCCGTTTTGCACGGCCGGCCTGGATCGTGGGAACAACCTCCTGGTTCATGCAATTTTTCTGGGAACCATACCGGCGCAATGGCAAGGTTCCCTGCTACGGCGATGGCAGCCAACTGATGTCGGTCATCCACATCGCCGATTGCGCTGCCATGATCGATCACCTCGGCCAGCACGCAACGCCTGTAAAAGCACTGAATATTTTTGCCATGGAACCGGTCACCCAACTGGAGTTCAGTATGACACTGGCCTCCGTTCTGGAAACCGATACCGTGATGATCCCTTTTGACAGAATCGTTAAGATGTATGGCAGCACGACAGCCAAAGCGCTGACACTATCCATTCCCATGAGAACCCGATTTCCCGGCATGCACCTGGAAAGTAAAATCCGATATCTTTCGGCTGAAGAAGTGCTAACCGATATCATCAGGCTTCTCTAATCCCCGCTGGAATCCTAATACTATACAAGGGATCAACGTCAAAAGTTAAGAGGACGATCAATTTTGCAAGGATACCAATTGTTTTTGTGAGATTTAATTGTTTGGTTTTAACAAACAAATGTTGGATAACATAGCGCCATAATTGCGAAATTAAGATAGACCGAAAGCGCAACCCTTTTTAAGAGCCTCGTAGAGGCGGCATTATGGACGACCATGTCAGTCATAAAATCCGAAAGATTCAATTTTTTAGCCACAAAGACACTAGGGCAAAAAGCAGCACGAAGATGAATAACCCTTCAATATACTTAACGCATCTTCGGGCCTTCGTGTCTTAGTGGCAGAATAGATGCAGTTTTTCTAAAAACAAAAAGCCTCTCTACGGTGTTCTGCGAGATCTGCGAGAAACAATAACTCTCGCTGACACCGCAGATAGCCGCAGATTACTTATGATTTATAAGATTTGTAAAATTGCTTTTACTTGAACCGCTGAAAACGAATATCTTTGGCATACATTAAAAATAGTTCTCATGAACACTCGAATTACTTTCCGATTACTCCAATTGCTACCCATCATCACAATGGTGATGATTTCCCTGAGCGCCCGCAATCAAAACGTGGACCCTCCTCCGGAGGATTACGATGACTATACAGTATGCTCTCATAAAGGCTGCAAAGCAGCCATGGCGGGACAAAAATCGGTGATCAATCCGAATCCATTTGTCTTTCATTACGATGTTAAATTTTATAAGCTCAACCTTGAGGCATACGACACAACCAACCATTTTGCGGGCTATGCTGAGATTACCGCGCAGGTTATAGTCCCTGCGATGGATACATTCTCCATTGAATTGAGTAACAAACTCACGGCTGATTCGGCCTTTATCAATGGCATGATGCAAACGTTTTTTCATGTTTCAAACAACATGACCATTCCTCTTGATCCGCCGCTGCTTCAGGACCAGTTATTTACGTTCCGCCTCTATTACCACACCCCACCAAACTATACCTCCATTTATTACAGCGCCACCACCGATCCCACCTGGGGTAACTTTCCTGTATCCCAAACCTTCTCCGAACCCTATTTTGCCCATGAATGGATGCCCTGCAAACAGGAACTGGAAGATAAAGCCGATTCGGTTCATATTTTCATCACAACCAAAGATGACCTTCGCGTTGCAGGTCCCGGATTGCTCACCAAGATTAACCTGCCCAATGGCAAGGTAAGGCATGAGTGGCGCACCAACCAGCAAACAGCCTTTTACCTGATCGCTTTTGCCATTTCAAAATACCAGGAGTATGCAATCTATGCCAAACCAGACAGCCTGGTCAATGATTCGATCCTGATCCTGAATTATGTATACGATTATCCAAACTGCCTTGAATCAAACCTTGCCAACATCAACCAGACGAAGCCCATGATCGAACTGCTTTCAGACTTTTACGGGCTTTATCCCTTTTACACGGAGAAATACGGTCATTACATGTGGTATCCTTCCAATTTTTCCGGGATGGAACACATGACCATGAGTGGCATGAGGAATTTCGGTTTCGACCTGATCTCCCATGAACTGGGTCATTCCTGGTTCGGGAACAATGTGACCTGTGCCACCTGGCAGGATATATGGATCAATGAAGGTTTTGCCACCTATACACAGTACATTGTCCGCGAAAACCTTATATCAAAGGCTTATGCCGATGCTCAGATGCTCAGTTACCACAACTACGTGATGCAGTTGCCGGGAGGATCGGTTTTTGTGCCTCCCTCATCGCTGACCAACTGGGGAAGAATATTCAGCACCCGATACACATACCGCAAGGGCGGCGCACTGGTTCACATGATCCGGTTTGAAATGCAGAATGATTCACTGTTTTACAGGACTCTTTACGAATTTCAACAGCAATACAAAGACAGTATCGCTACAGGCATTGATTTCAGAGAAATGTGCCAGCAGGTCACGGGCATTGATTTCACCGATTTTTTCGACCAGTGGTACTTTGGCGAAGGTTATCCCATCTATAGTCTGGACTGGTGGCAGGATGAAGACACACTCTTTATGCATGTGACCCAGGCCACTTCCGCCGCAGTAACTCCCCTGTTCAAAATGCTGATGGAATACAGGGTAGAGTTCGCATCGGGAGATACCCTTATCAGGAATTACCAGCTTTCCAATGATTCCGTTTATAAGTTTGCAGTTACTGATGAAGTTACCGGTATTGCAGTTGATCCAAACAACTGGGTACTGAACCAGGTGGGTAATATCAGGCACCTGAAGCAGGTAAAACTGCGTCTGTTTCTCGAAGGACCATATGATGAAACGGCAGGAAAAATGAACACCTCACTCAACCCAGATTTCATTCCTCTGAATCAGCCTTACAACCTGCCTCCCTGGAATCACAACGGACCTGAATCGGTTTCCACATTACCGGGATCACATCTTGTGGATTGGATACTTGTTGCATTGCACGATACGGACCAGGCCCAAAATGCGACCCCTGCAACCATATTCAAGAGCTTCGCTGCATTTCTGACAGAAGACGGCCGGATTGTGTCATATGAAGGAGATGAACCATTGCGCTTTGATCAGGATGTGTTACAAAACCTTTTTGTAAGCATCTATCACCGCAACCACCTGTCTGTCGTCTCTGCCAACCCTTTGGTTTATGATAAGGGAAATTACCTGTTTGATTTCTCAGCGGGTTCAGGGCAGGTTCTTGGGGGAGCAGACGGACATAAAGAACTCATTACCGGAACCTGGGGTATGTTTGCCGGTGATGCCAATGCTGACGGTGTGGTAGATTTATCAGATAAATCATCTTCCTGGGAACCCAATGCAGGCATCCAGGGTTATCTCTCTTCGGATCTGAACCTCGACAGCCAGGTAAACAACCAGGATAAGGATGAATTCTGGCTTCCTGGCCTTGGCAAAGCATCGCAGGTTCCCCAGTAAGGTCTAAAGGTTTTTATTCCGGTAGCGGCTTATCCGTTTGATCACAAACCAGTAAATCGCAATATTCAATACAATAACACCAGCTCCGAGAATAAACTGGAGATTGCTTGTAAGGCCCTGGGGATAAATGATGGGAATCAGGTAGTGATCGATAAATCCTTCCTCATACCCGGATTGACCGGCTTTGTGGCGGAAACTGTTCTCCAATGGAGTCAAAGGGCATATCCACCCCATGAATTCAATGAGAGCTCCCCAGATAGCCGCAGGTGCATGGATCAATGCGAACCAACGCCATTTCAGTACAAACAATGCCCCCATCATTACAAACAAGATAAAGATCAGGTGTAGTACAAGTGTCAGATCAGCCAGCAGCTGGTAAACCATGATGTATCATTGATGTTTGAATCTATTTAGTGTCTGTCTATAAAATTATCGTGTATTGATTTAAGAACGAGGAATACTGATTAAGGATTTGAGAAGTTTGGTGAATTCTTTTGATTTTGTGATAAATCCTAAAATCAAAAATCGTTAATCCTTGTTCGATGTTCAATTATAATGTCAATATGAGTAGTTTATGGACAAACTCTATTTAATTTGAGCAACACCCAATGCCATAAAGCTTTGCAAATATTCCGGTAGCAGATTTACTCCCTTGACAGTTCCCTCGCTGCCCACCACCTGAAACCTGGCATAAAGCTCTTCACGGAAACCGTTTTTCTTTCTGGTGATCCTGATGGCATCCATATGGGCTTCATTATCGGTATGTGCAAAGCGTTCCATTTCCTCAACACTGCTCCAGATGCTGAATGTGGACTGGAATAACCACGGCCATTCACCCACACCCTGGCTGTAAATCTGGTTGTACTTTTTTTGTGATAGGCTGACAGCTCTTACCCTTCTCCAAAAAGGAACAATAAAGCTCCATTTGAGCCTTGCCCTGGTGAGTACTGCAACCGGGAGGCCACTTCCGGCTGGCCGTTGCGGAATAAAAGGTTCCATACCTGACCATTTGCCCCTCGATCGTAAAGGTTTCATCACAACTGTGAACGACTCTATAGATTTCGTCCTGTAAACCTTCATGATTTCGTCATTCTCAAAAAAATCCCTTGCTATTTCTGAAGATGGCCAGACAGTCAGCAATGCATACTGACTGAAATCAGAACGGCCGCTGTAGCCGATGCCCCCACCGGTTCCGAGTACTTTGAAAAATGAGAGGTGTTCTGACTTCCTTAATTTTGGAGGCAACAAACCTAATTGCGCCAATCCCCAAACCTTGTTCAACCCCCGGAAGCGGAATACAGACATCAGAACCGTTTGTCCCTCCACTGCGAAGCCAGCCATATTATTTACGTATTGTTTCTGGATGATGATGATGAACTGTTCACAAAGGCAAACAAATGAAGCAATGAGTATAAATACAACCTCAGTAAACTATAAAGGATCTTAAAAAAAGCATTGCCACTGAGGTTAAGTATGCTGATCCTAAGCTGATCCGGAATGGTCAGTTGGGGACCGAACTGAACTTATCCAGGTTTTCCAGCCATATATCATTCTTATCACGGTTGTTGATCTGACCGTTCATATTGTAATCACCCTGAAGGTATCCTTTGGATCCAACGAAAAGCGACCAGAAATTAATTTTATCATCATTATTCACCACTTTATCTGCATTCCCATCACCACCCGCCATTCCATACAGGCCAGGGATTCCGGTTTCAAGTTGGACACTACCGGTGGCTCCTCCATATATTTTACCGGCCCCGTCAGAGAAATTGTAAGCATATGCGCCGCTTGACTTGATCAAAGCTTCGCTTGACATGATCCCCAGATGATTCCGGTGCCAGATAACCACATATAAATTTTGGTTGATCGTGACCGGAGCTTTCAAATTTTCTGAGCCGTCCATGTCGACTATTTTTCCATTGCTCAATAGAAAACCGGCTTTCCTCGAGACTGTGGTGAGGCTGGTTGCTCCTGCAGGAGTAGCTGCATCGCGCATTTCCACAAGTACCCAATCAACAACCTGAGCATTGGGAATGGCCGGAACACTCTCCGAACCCATATAATTCCAGGGCGCTGTATTGAAAGGCTGGGATAGTGGCAAATAATCGGGATTAAGGGCTGTTGACATCTGAAATCCCCCTGCATAAGGCCCTTGCATGAAAACCGTCAGGTCAAGCTCAGGTTCGTTATAGATTAGTTCAAGGTCATCAAAATAGGCCTCGCTTCCCATGGTTGCAGAAGTTCCGGCAGCACTTAAAACAAATAAGATATATTGTGGCGTATTGCTGTTGAAGTAATTAAAAGGCGCTGAAACTCTTGTCCATGTGGTTAATGTTTCCGGTATATCAATTTCTGCCATAGCAATCCAATTTGTCTGTGCAGCGTCAGGAATTTTGGCAGAGCCTGTGTGCAGGAGTGCTTTCACCTGGGCAACATCTGATCCGGCAGGTGTATATTTTATCCATACCGCAACGCTGTCGGGTTTTAAGGTCAATGGGGTATTCCATTGGCTGTTGGCCGGATCAGTGAATGCCCAACCGGTTCCTGAAATTTCGGCATGGACGCGCCCATTGGTAACCATTCCTGAAGCAACTATGCCCAGGGCACTGTTGTTGTAAAGTTTTACTGAGTAGTTGCCGGTATGGGCATCCGTGCTTTGATCCCAGACATAAGGAGCAAAAGTATTAATAGTGGATCCCCCATCTGAAGTTTTGATGGAGCTCCAGTCAACCGGCTCCGGTACATTGAGTCCGACATTTTCCCAGAATTCAAAACCGGGATTCTCCGGTTGCTGGGCAAACGCAAAAGTTGCGCAAGTTATGCTGAGTAAGGCAGCAAGCATCATCTGTTTCACAAGGCAGTAGTTTTAATGAGTTAATCAATCACTTATGATTCGAATCATTTGGGATTAAAAGACATTTCAACTAGTTCACGATGATTTTTCGTGTGCGGATGCACTGACCGTTATGGATCTTAACAAGGTAAATTCCCTTGTGTATGTCAAGCCGGATTTTATGCTCAAGGGCAGGTATAATTCTTTTTGAGAACATGACCCTGCCCGAAAGATCATAAACCTGCAATAAATACTCATCCTGCATATACTCCTGGTCCAGGATAAGGTGAAGATACTCTCCATCCATAAAAAGATGACAAAAATCCGACTGTTTTTTAAAGATTCCGGTATTGTAATAGATCAATTCCAGATCGTCAATGTAGAGTGTACTTTGAGGGAGCGCATTGGCGGCATCACCTGCAAACATGGCAAACAAAATGTATTCCGGTGTGTCAGAGGTCAGGTATTCAAACGGAACAGAAAACCTGGTCCACTCGTCAACTTCACCTTCAATGTTTAAGTAAGCAACCGCTACCCAATTGGTTTGAAGTGAGTCGGCAATTTTTGCGGTATCAGTATGCAAAATGGCCGTGATGCGGGCTATGTCGTTATCCGTAGGAAAATATTTAGCCCACAGGGTCAGGCTGTCCGGAAAATCTGAAAAAGGTGTGTGGAATTCAGGCAGCGAATCCACGGTATAAACATACGCATCCGTTGGAGGCAGGGTGGCGTGAACCCTTCCATTGGTCATCGCTCCGGGAGCCACAAAAATAAGGATGGTGTCATTGGTAAGTTTGGCGGAATACATTCCTGAATGCGCATCCTCACTCCTTTCAAGCGTAACAGGAATAACCCCGTTGATAAGATCACCTCCGTCAGATGATTTTAGAGAATTCCAGTTGACGGGTTCAAGCGTGTCAGGTCCAAATCCAAACTCTTCCCATAATTCAAATCCGGAATTTGGCACCTGTTGCTGTCCGTAAATATAGTTTCCTGAAAATACAATTACAGCAATAAGCGAGGTGAGTAGAATTTTCTTCATAAGCGTAATATTTTTATTTATTTTGAATGATTGTTATATGCAAAAATAAAAAAAAATAAAAAAAAGTTTTTCACAAAACACACTTACGGATATTACCCGGGCTTCATCTTCCTTTCTGACCTTTCAGAATCTTATATTCAGACCAGCCATCAAATGAAACCCTGCTTGCGGAAAATAGCCATTCATTTCATATTCAAGGCCTTCATAATAATACCTGTAAACCCATGCGTTGGATTCGAACTCCACATTAAAAATGTTGTTCAGGCTCAGCATCAGCATCATCTCATTGAACAATCCGGATCTGATCCGGTAGCTGAAGCGTAAATCATTGATCAGGTATGGATCGAGGCTTCGTTCGGCAGAGGAGGTATTATCAATAAACTGCCGGCCAACATACTTCGACTGGAAAGCTGCATTGAAATCACGGAAGGGTGACCATGAAAAAATACTACCGGCTATCAGATCCGGTGAAAAAGAGATATCGGTTTCACCCAGCACATTTGCGATCTGGTAGGGCTGGTTTTCAGGATCGCTCCAGTAATCCCAGTTGTCGACATATTCGGTGAAATTTTTAATGCGGTTACGGCTTAATGTCGCGCTTACCTGCCAGGAAAAGTCTTTGGTTATTTCAAGGCCGGCGGTCATTTCAACACCAAGGCGATAGCTTTCCGGGACATTCGTCATGATGGGTGCTCCCACATTGTTGATCTTCCCTGTAAGAACCAGCTGGTCCTTGTAATCCATATAGTAACCGGTGACATCAAGGGTGAAGGAGGATTTCGATCTCTGAAACCCAATTTCATAATCAATCAGTCTTTCCGGTTTGAATGCCTGCCCAGGATCTGCATCACGGAAAACCGAACGGTTGGGCTCACGGTTGGCTACAGCAGCAGAAGCATACAACCTGTTTTCCGGATTCAGGATGGCCGTGATCCCGGCTTTGGGGTTGAAAAAACTGAATGTATGATCCTGGGTAAGATCACTCAGGTCATCGTGTAATCCTTCAATGGAATACCAGATATGTCGAAACTGCATGTCAGCAAAAGGGATCAGATAATCGTTCAGATCAAATGTTGTTTTTGCAAACACATTGAGATCGGTTTTCACGCCTGTGTTATCGTACCATTTTGTATCTACAAAAGAATTCCCTGCAAACTCCGACCACACAACATAGCCGAAGTGGTCACCTGTATAATGGTTTATGGCTCCGCCCATGGTAGTATGGAACCGTGAACCCATGTGACTCAGTGTGGCATTATACCCGATAAAATCGTTGTCGAGCCATTTCTGCCTGATGAGGTTGGAGCGCGTTATGGTATCATTCCCAACAATTATATGACCGAAACCATAAGCCGAAAAGCGGTCATTATTTCTGTAACTTTCATAGTAGCCCCGCCCTTTGGTATAAAACAGGGTTGAACTGAACTGTAACGCTGACGAAAACCGATGTGCCAGATGAAGTTGGTAATAATCCTGCTGGTAATTATCAGTCTGGTTATCATAATAACCTGTTATGTTGCCCTCGCTATCAATCATCTGGCCACTTGGGTTGTATCTGCGGTTTGTCTGCAGACTGTCTTTCGGGATGCCTGCCCATGACTGGTAAGTCTTTTCGGAGCCTGCAGTGACAATGGCTTTTACAATCGTTCTGTCACCATAGTAACCACCAGACAGATAGAATGACCTGAGGTTTGACCAGCCTCGGTCGATATATCCATCAGAAGTAATGGCCGACAGTCTGCCGTCGAAAGCCCAGCGGCCATCCAGCAAACCTGAACCAAAGCGGACAGAGTTTTTGAAAGTATTGAATGAACCTGCCGTACTGCTGAGCTCTGCAAACGGCTCCGGGATAAGGCGGGAGGTTTGCATGTTGATACTGGCTCCGAATGCAGCTGCCCCGTTGGCTGAGGTTCCCACACCCCGCTGAATCTGAACGCTCTCAAGGGATGATGTCAGGTCGGGGAGATTGACAAAAAAGACTGCGTGAGATTCAGGGTCATTCACCGGGACACCATTCATCGTAACATTGATCCGCGTGATATCAGTACCACGGATCCTGATACCGGTATAGCCTATACCTGCTCCGGCATCGGAGGTGGTCACCACAGAGGGTGTGAACTGAAGCAGAAATGGAAGATCCTGTCCGAAATTTTGTTCCCTGATCTCATCACGGGTCACCATGCTGTATGTGGCAGGAGTACGCCGGTCAGCACGCGTTGCAGTGACAATCACCTCATCATTGAACACAGGTTCAAATTCCAGATCAAAATTGAGCACCTCATGCTTCCTGACTTCAAGAGTTATTTCACTGGACTTATAACCCACATACGAAGCCCGGAAAGTGGAAGCTCCGCTCCTGATGTTGTTTAACTGAAAGGTTCCATCCATATCAGAAATGGCTGAAAAGTCAGTTCCGGCAACCCGGATATGAGCACCCGGAAGCGGCTCGCCAGAGGACCTGTCGCGAACAGTCCCCGAAACATTCCACTGGGAGAAGAGTTGTAATGGCAAACCAATCAAGGTCAACGCGACAAAACATGTTTTAAAAAATCGTTCCATGGCAACAAATTTTAAATGATTCAACATCATTCAATAGAGGATTGCCATACTGATCAGTGATTTTCCTTTTCCTACGCCGGCATTACCCGGATCAGGTTCAAGAGTATGATCTCAGCCCGTTTATCCGGAATTGCTTCCGGATGAGCACCCCTATTTGAATTACAATTGCAAATGTACAACTTTCATTTCAATATTTCACGGAGATCAGAAAATTCAGGTGAAAAAAAATGGGTGAGGGTATGTCGGGCAAGATCGAATACCGGCTGTGAGGTTTTTTCGATGATCTCTGAGTCGGAAGTACAAACCAGACCCTCACCGGTCGATTCCAGCAATTGGTCAACCGAACCGGAGATGATAACCTCAAATGACAAACCATGCTGCATGGCCATCTCATGGATCACCGGCATGATGGCTTTCATTTTTTGCATCTGTATATCGACAAAAAAAACATGATGTTTTGTCCCGTGAAGCCGAAGGTAACTGAGCGCCAGGTCAAGTGAGCGTTGCATAAGAGGTATCTGCAAAGCCTTTCCGTGGATCCCTGATGCATCGCGCAGGAACCCGTCGGTTGAAATAAAAACCGCGTTACCATTCAGGTATGAAGCGATCGTAAGCAATTGATTTGCCGTATCCACAAGAAGTTTTTGAGCAGGCAGTCCGCTTACACTCCCTTGTTTTTTCCTCCTGTCTACTGACGACTTTTGCGTGGAAATACCCCTGAAAAGCATATTCCTTTCGGTCCCGCTCAATTTGTAGCGGTCTCCAACCAGCTTCAGGATGGTTTTCTGAGGATAGCCCTTCTCCAGTAATTGAAGATAGTCGGTTGCAGCTTGTTGAAATAAATCCGGAATCATGTCACCGGTTTGAACTCGTTTCATCATCAATCTTTCATGAAAATGTCAGATGGGTAAAGTTATTATAAAATCCTGAGGGAAAAATATGACAAATAAATAAATATACCTGATTCCCGGAGGCGATGGCTTCATGAGACGGGAGTTGAGATTGCTTCGGTCGTTCCAATGTTCATTGGAACTCCCTCGCAATGACGTGGTTATTATTTGGTGAGGGAGTTTTTGGGGCGGGCTTCGCCCGCCCCAAAAACTCCCCTTTTTAATCCGAAGTCCCATCATTGCGAGGAGCGGAAATCGCCAGGTTTTCGTGACGAAGCAATCTCACTGAAGTCCTTTTCTTTATCAATTACCTCTCGAGATGATCAATTTCCTGACAAATTCATCATTTGAAGCGCTGATCCGGAGAAAATAAATCCCCTCCGGTAATGAGCCGAGGTCTATCCGGCAGTCATCACCCTGGATTATCGTTTTGAACACCCTATTTCCTATTACCGAATACAACTGCAACGTCGCCTTGTGTGCGTTCCTAACTTTGAGGAAATCATTGACAGGGTTTGGAAAAACTTCCAACGATTTTGTCAAAAATTCATCAGTACCAACTGTAGTTTGAACAATCACAAGCCAGTCCCTGAGTGATCCGTCACCGGCCTCCACGTTATAGATCTTTGGGGTCGTAAAATTATTAGGCGTTACTTCACTTTGCTGCATTACGCCAAATACATACGATTCTGCCTGCAAAGGCAACGAAAATGTTGCAATCAGGTCGGTTAGGCCGGAGCCTTGCGGCAGATACAGATGAATGTTCT
>JBLRXC010000022.1:0-34014 GCA_047920975.1 Bacteroidales bacterium
AATTTTGGATTCGCCTGAATAATTCTTTACAATGATATCGTTAATGCATGTATGTATTTGATATTTAGATAAATTGGATAAATCAAGATCAGGGAAAATAGCAGCAAGCAGTGTCTTTAATTTGTTAGTAGGATAAAGAAGGTTGTAACTTCTTGAAAGCTCCATTGCATCTTTGGGATTAATCGCTCTTTTATGTATTGTTACTTTTTCCATGATGTCTAAAGGTAAAACTATTATCAACTGAAAAAGTTTATGAAAGAAAAAGTATTAATGTTTTTGAAATTCAATACAAATATAGGGATTTGTAAAAACGTAAAGATCTGGAAGTTGAAAATTATTCACATTTTATTGTTGACAGTCTATTGGTAATGAGACAGAAGCCTGTTACTCTTTCTTTAAACACCATGAAGTAGATTTGGGTGAAGGCTTTGTTGTTTTGAACGATTTACCTGATTCCAGGTTAATGGGGCATCTGTTTGGCAAGGACAAGCGAACAATATCGGAGCATGTTGTCAATATCTTCAAGGAGGGCGAATTGGATGAAAATTCAGTTGTCCGGAAATTCCGGACAACCACTCAACACGGTGCTATTGCAGTGAAACAGGTGGGTCAGTTTGAGTGAAATAATCATTGTGGTAAAATTTAGCTATTCCATTAGCCAAATTTATTAAGATTTAGCTAATGCAACGTTTTGTACCACATAAAGATTTGTATGCTCGGACAATATAGCCTTATGTAACCTCAGCCATTTATAAAGAGAATTCGACAAGCCGGTTCTGATCATTGCTGTGATAGAGCGGAAGGGTTTCCTGCTTGATTCAACGAATATCAATCAAGAAAAATTCCTTTCCCCACGTTATATTGCCATTTTACAATTTTATCGTCCTGATCAACTTGTGAATCCATGTTGAAATCACCCGAAAAATAGCCGGAACTGCCTTCCTGTTCGTACCAGATTTTGTTTTTGTCACGGTTATCAATTTGTCCATCGGCATTTCCATCGCCGGAAATCATTCCCCATATTCCCGGCGCTAATTGTTTCTGTGAAAATGCTCCTCCGATGGACATATCAGCAGACAGGGAAAAATCATAGTTTATAGTATCGTTGACGAATAGCAAAGGATTGGATGAACGCATTGCCAGGTGGTTCCGGTGGAAAACTTTCAGATAAAGGTTATCTTCTTCAGGAGAATAAAATATGGGGAAATTAATACCATCCAATGCCCTGACAGAGCCATTTTTCAGGAGGAACAATAACTCTTAGCAATCTGGCAAAAGCCAACCTGAAACGTAACAGCAAAATCTTTGAGGAATTTGCTTATCATCTTATTGCTATTGCCCGAAAGTACAGAGCAAACGATGATTTTAAGATCAAAGGGCAGATATATGCTTTTGACTCTACCACTATTGATCTTTGTCTTAGCGTATTCTGGTGGGCCAAATTTAGAAAATTCAAGGGAGGTATTAAACTCCACACCTTGTTTGATATTAACACCCAGATACCTGCATTTGTGCACATTACCCCTGCTTCTGTCAACGATATGAATGCTCTGGATGCGCTGTTTTATGAAACTGATGCATACTATATTTTAGACAGAGGATATGTTGATTACACAAGGCTTTACAAAATTACCCAACACTCTGCTACTTTCGTGATCAGGGCAAAGAGTAATCTTAAATTCAATCGCATGTACTCCCGCAAGCATGATAAATCAACAGGTGTTAAATCTGATCAAATTGGCAAGCTTTCAGGCTTTTATGTTTCTAAGCAATACCCAAAAAAGCTACGAAGGATTAAGTTCTACGATCAGCAAACAGATAGAACCTTTGTTTTCCTGACCAATAATTTTGAAATAACTGATGAACAGGTAGCTTTCCTGTACAAAAATCGTTGGCAAGTGGAATTGTTTTTCAAATGGATCAAGCAACACCTTAAGATAAAAGCCTTTTGGGGCACATCCGAAAATGCAGTTCGGATACAGGTGTATTCAGCAATTATTGCTTATTGCATAGTAGCCATTGTTGGAACAAAGCTAAAAATTGAGCGTTCGACCTACGAAATTCTACAGGTTTTGGGCATATCACTTTTGGACAAAACCCCTGTAAGAGAGCTCTTTACAAATACGAATTACAATGATGTCAAAGAACATTTTGATAACCAGCTGTCCCTCAGCTTATTTTAAGTGGACAGCAATGAAATCGCACTATAACTCAAAAAGCATTGATTGGGGTTTCTGTGCAGAAATTTCAAACTCCGGTAATCAAAAAGGCACCCAAGATTTACCTAGTTAAATACAGGAATGAAATTGTCTACGTAGGTTTTACCACCGATTCCATTTCAAACCGTTTACGAACCGGATTGGCACCGGGCAGATATAATAAGGGTGATATTGATCCTTCAGAAGGTTCTCATGGTTACCATGGTTATAAATGGAAGGTGCTGGATGAAGTGGATTTGTATGTCTGGGTTTTTGAAGGAATTGATTTGCCGAAGGAAAAGGGAAAGCTGGATCCGGTTAAACAGATGTTTGAAAACATTGAATCGGAAATGGTTTTTCAGATCAAACAACAAACCGACAGGTGGCCGAAATATCAAAGCGAGATACACTTTTATTCGCAGTTTGATGGGCATGAGCCTTAAAAGACGGAGGTACACTTTAATTTGAAGGTAAAAGAAATAGCCCGGTTAATGATCGAATCAATGATGAAATGATAGATGATCATGAAGATATTCCATATCGGAATATGGAATATGGTTTTGTAGGTGCTTGTATATGTGATAATAAATGTCTAATATTGCATATTGCAATATACGATATAAGAAATGATAAAACAGGTTCAACAAGTGATGCGTCCACAGGACATCCTGGTGCTGCTCAAGATAGTGGCACAGGAAGAGCAAAACTGGTATCACCATACCCTGGCCGATGCTTTGTTCATGAGTCAGTCGGAGGTCTCCAAATCCCTTGAGCGTTCACGCTATGCCGGTTTGATGGACGCTTCCCGAAAAAAAGTAATGAAGCAGTCGTTGCTGGAGTTTCTGCAATACGGCATTCTTTATGTTTTTCCGCAGCAACCCGGTCGAGTAAGCAGGGGGGTGCCTACCGCCCATTCGGCTTCACCCTTAAAAGAGCAAATAACCAGTAATGAAAAATATGTTTGGCCATCGGCAACAGGGGCTGATAGAGGGCAGTCGATCATTCCGCTGTACCCATCGGTTCCGAAAGCCATCAAACTGGATAAAGAGCTGTATTATATGCTGGCGCTGGTGGATGCCATCCGGGTGGGAAAGGCACGGGAACGCGAAATGGCCGTGGATTTACTAAAAGATGTATTCAATTTATGATCAATCGCAGGGAAATAAATATTGAAAGTCTGATTGAGGTGGCTGAAGCCCTGGGTGATCTGAACGACAGGGCAGTGTATGTTGGGGGTGCTGTCGTAAGTCTGTATGTAAATGATCCGGCTGCTGAAGATCCGCGTCCTACAAAGGATATTGATGTGGCAATGGAAATAGCTACGGTAGGTGAGCTTGAAAAAGTTAGGCAGCAATTGGCCGAAAAAGGATTTCATAATGATCCCCAGGAGAAAGTGATCTGCAGGTTCACCTATGAAAATATCCTGGTGGATGTGATGTCGACACAGGAAGTAGGGTGGGCACCTGCCAATCCCTGGTTCAAAGATGGGTTTGAACATCTTGAAGTGGTCTCATTGAATGAGCGGATAAACATTCGGATCATGCCGTTGGCCTATTTCCTGGCTGCAAAATTTGAGGCTTTTCATGGCAGGGGTAAAGATCCCCGGACCAGTCACGATTTCGAGGATATTATTTTTGTGATGGATAACCGTACCGACCTGGTGGAACAAACCGTAAATGCTCCCGAAAAAGTCAGGAATTATTTAAAATCAGAACTTGAAAAACTTTTAAAACTGGAGGAAGCGGTGCTAGGCCATTTGAATCCTTTTACGCAAAAGGAACGTTATGAGATTTTAAAGGAAAAAACAGAGGCAATCATTAAAACCAACCCATGAGTTTTAACGAATTAAACAGTGTCGAAAATTTTATCATTCAACAGCTTTCGGGTGTCAACCTGAACCAGAAAAACTGGCAGGAACGGCAAGCGCCCTATGGGTTCATGTGGAAATACAAACCGGCAGTTGACCTGGAACGGGGTGTTCAGGAAGTGATGGTGGAAAAGGAATTGCGCGAAGCACTGATCCGGCTGAACCCGGAAATTGAACAAAGACCCGAACGTGCCGATGAAGTGATCTACCGGCTCAGGGCCATCCTGATCAAGGTGAACCATACCGGGCTGGTTAGGGCCAATGAAGAGTTCACCCGCTGGATGCAGGGCGACAAGACCATGCCTTTCGGTGAAAACAACCGCCATGTTCCGGTGAAGCTCATCGATTTTGAGCAGCCTGAAAACAACAGCTACATCATCACCGACCAGTACCGCTACCATGCACGCGAAACCAAAATCCCCGACATTGTGCTGCTGATCAACGGCATCCCGGTGGTGATCGGTGAAGCCAAAACACCCATCCGTTTTTATCTGAATGATGAAAAGAATTATAAAGATGATTACACGCATGGTCACCCGCTTCAGAAAACCAGTCACCGCTGGTATTTTCATGGTTCGGGGATCGACATTACCTTTGGCAATGATGCACCTGATGATCATTTCTCGCGTGAAGTGGATTGTGGTAAAATTTGGCTATCCTATTAGCCAAATTTAATAAAATTTAGCTATTAAGGCGGCTTAATTTCCCTGAACTTCGGCAATTTATAATGAGAGTTCGACAAACCGGTTATGGCGCATTTAATAAAATATTTCTAATTTTACCCTTCATTGAATGTTCGGATGAACCTCAACAAATACCTGATCATTGCTGAGATGTTCCCCAATCCTGATTTTATAGCGAATTGATGCTGGATTATCATCCGGAAGTTACCGAAATTAGTGTTCTATTCTCCGTTTGCTCAATGGACATAACAGATTTTAGAACCAAGTGTGATTTAAATTCCACTGATCGGATTTTCATTTTCATCTCTCCTTGATACAATAGACCTTAGCCCGCCAGCCCTGCATTTTGTTTTAAGGTTTTTTTGATGACCTATTTCAGGAATTGAAAACAGGTAACCGAATAGGTTACCTAATTATAAGAAAAATCTGGTAAAATGTAGTGGGGTTAGAAAAACAAAAACCGCTCAGAATCAGAGATTAAGCGGACAGAAGTTCTAATAAGGGGGAGATTTGCGGTCCGGACGGGACTCGAACCCGCGACCTCCTGCGTGACAGGCAGGCATTCTAACCAACTGAACTACCGGACCAATAAAATGGTGTGCAAAAGTAATTCTTTTTTGTATTAAAAATACATAAATGATTTTTTCTTTTTTGAAGGTGATTAAATGCTCACGCTGAATTGCGCAATTAATCGCTTTCTGATCATCTTTTTTCTGTTTCTCGCCCCGCTTAATTCTTCCGCCTGATCCCCAGCTTGTTGATCCTTGAACTCAGGGTGGTTGGCGGGATTTGCAACAGTGCTGCTGCCCCGTCTTCACCGGAGATTTTCCAATGCGATAGCTCCAGCGCCCGGATGATATTTTGTGTTTCAAGAGCCACCATCTCCTGCTCGGTCATGATCCGGTGTTCTGTCGGTATTGTTGCAGGTTGTAAGTTTTCTGCATCAGGTAATACGGAGGCAAGGTTGATGCGGCCATGTTGGCTTGTGATGATGCATCGTTCCATGATGTTTTGCAACTCCCGCACATTGCCCGGCCAGTGCCAGGCAAGCAATCTTTGTTTGCTGAACTCATCCACCGGGGTCATGGCTATGCCCGACCGCCTGGCAAATTTTTCCAGAAAAGCCTGTGCAAGCAGGATGATATCACTTCCCCGCTCTCTCAGCAGTGGGATATCTATCGGGAAAACATTGAGCCGGTAGTAAAGATCTTCCCGGAATGCTCCCTTCGCTGTCTCTTCCTCCATGGTGCGGTTGGTTGCAGCCACAACCCGTACATCCACCTTTTGCGTTTTGGAACTGCCCACCGGTTCGAATTCACCCTCCTGTAAAACGCGGAGCAGTTTTGCCTGCAGGGGCAATGGCAGTTCGCCAATCTCATCCAGGAAGATGGTGCCGCCATTGGCCATGGAAAAACGTCCCTCCCTTGAATTTGTAGCGCCGGTGAAAGCACCTTTTACATGGCCGAACAATTCACTTTCAACAAGCTCAGAAGGTAAAGCAGCGCAGTTTAAGGTGACCAGAGGCTTGTTCCTTCTTTGGCTTGCCTTATGGATGGCCAGCGCAAATAGCTCTTTTCCAGTGCCTGTCTCCCCACGTATCAGCACTGTAGTATCGGTTGGAGCAACCTGTTCGACAGCTCTCAGGGCTTTTAATATTTCAGGACTTTCACCCAGGATGTGGTCAGAATAATGCGCATTCAGCTTTTCGCGCAACATGACCTTTTCAGTGTTCAGCTACCTGATCTCTTCCCTTGACCTGAACCGGTCTGTCACATCCCTGATATACAATGCATGGAATGGAACGCCTCCATAGTTGTATTTTGAGATGGTTACTTCTGCCGGAAAGGTGTTTTTACCGGCTTTGATACATGTAAGATGTCCCTGTATAAAGGTAGATGAAAGCAGGTCGTTTTGCTGATAGAGGTGTAAAATTGATCTTGTTATTTTTTGAAAACTCCCGGCATCAAAAAGAAGTTTGACAGGTTGTCCGGCAAGATTCCCGGGTTTTGTCATGAATGCATTGACGGCAGCCTGGTTGGCTTGTGTGATGATCATGCTGTCATCTATTTCAATCAGCGCCTCCCGGGTACCATTCACCAGCCGGTTGAGTTTGGCTTCATTATCTATCAGCATTTTCTCATATCGCAGCCGCCTCATTTCCGCAGCTGCGCGGGCGGCAAAAATCTTAAAAATGGCGAAGGCATCCGGAATCTTAGGCATGGGTTTGTTGTCAAGCAGTGCCAGGTGTCCCAATACGTTACCATTTTCATCTCTCAGTGCCAGGCCCATATAACTGACTGCGCCCAGCGGGGGGAGATCAGGATCATCAGGGTAGAGCCGGATCACATTGTCCGGCACATGACAAATAGAATCATTTTTCAGAACGGGTTCGCAGGGTGTACCCGGTACAGCATACTCATATTCATCGACGAAATGGTCTTCGAGCCAGAAGGCCAGAGCACGCAGGCGGTTTTTGTCCCTGAGGTATTCGGTGACCCATACACCGTGAGCATCCAGTGATTCCGCCAGGTTTTTAACCAATAGCTGAAAAAACCTGGTTCCCGTGTGGTCTGATGTACCTTCAACGATCTTTTTCAGCGTCACCAGGCCCGATGGTATTTCACGAACCTGTTTAGTATTTCCAGTCATCATTAGTGTTGTTTTGACAAAACAAAGTAAACGAAAATTCGTGAATGACGAAATATCGTTAACAATTAAAATTTCTAAAGAGTTGAAATACAAAGTTTTTAGTCAATGGCATCGTGATTGCCAATAGGATGGTCATGATGTTTAACTTTTAAAATTTATAAAAAATGGAAACAATGATCAAATCAACAGTGAACGGATTCCGGACAGAAGAAATCGCCGGAACAATCAAAGCCATCCAGGAGAATCCTGAAATTGCAAGTTTTCAATTCCGTGCAAGAAAAAATGGGTAACTGCCGGCCACAACCAGGCAACCATAATGGATTTCTATGGCGGATGCCAGGAGGATACCTCACGTACAAAATCATGGGTAATGGACAATGGTGAGCCACCCATCCTGCTGGGTAACAACGAAGGCCCCAACCCTGTGGAATATTTGCTTTCTGCCCTGTCGGGTTGTATGACCACAACCATGGCACTGCACGCCGCAGCCAGTGGAATAGAAATTGAAAGCATTGAATCGAAGTTTGAGGGTGACATTGACGTGCAGGGCTTTCTTGGTCTGAGCAACAAGGTGCGTAACGGCTATGAACAGATCAGGGTAACTTTTGACATCAAAGGTGATCTGACGGATGAGCAGAAACAGGAGCTCATCATGTTTACCAGGAAATCCCCGGTCTTTGATGTGGTCACCAACGGCACTCCTGTGGAAGTGCAACTGGCCTGACAGACTATCCGGTTCAAACCAGACTCCCGGTGTACATGCCATATGTCGCCGGGAGTTTTTTTATGCTTTTTGCCAGGGACCGGGTGACTACAGAAGGGTTCTAACAAATGCCCGGCAGGAACTCATACAGATAATCGGAAGTATCAACCTTTAGGATCAGCTCAATGATGATAAAAATGATAAAGGCTATGTATAGCAGTACCATAACCCAGACTTTTGACCTTGTCAGGTATTTGCCGGTAACCAATAGCAGGAACGTTACGGCAGTGATTCCCAAAAGAAACAGCCATAATTCAGATGATGCCTCTATGATGAGGGGGTCCATTCGGACAGGTTCATAGACGAGTGTATACAAAAGTAGCGGAAATCCAAGGGCAAAGCTGATGTCAAAAATATTGCTCCCCAGTGCATTGGAGAATGCATCTTCATAGTTTCCTTTTTTTGCATCCCGCATGGAGATCATGGTGTCGGGAATGCTGGAAGCTGCTGCCGCCAGCACTACTGATACAAAGATCAGGGGTATATGCAGTGTTTTTCCCAGTTGATCGGTTCCATAAACCAGCAGCCAGGTGCCCAGCACCATGACGATCACACTTCCGGTCAGGAGGATCCAGGCATTGTCATTGCGGATCTGTTTACCTCCCAGGAGTATTTTCTCCAGATCGATTCTCATATAAGCTTTTGAACCTGAGTTCTTTTCCCGTGGAATGTATGCAAATGGAACCTCTTCTTTCAATTCATCTTTTGCCGAAAGGAACAGCCAGCCCAGGTAAAGGAAGTAGGGCATGGTTAGCAGCAGGCCATGCCGGTAATCCAATGTTGGCCTGTTGACGACCAGGGCTACCAATGCGGTCATTGCCAGTAAAACGATGCCGTCGCGGAAGATGATTTTTCTGTTAACCGGAACCCTGCTGACCTTTTGTGTGATCATCACCACAAAGTAAATACAGATAGGGATCACAAGGATGTTAAATACAGCACTGCCACCTGTAATACCAATACCGCCTGAGTAACTGTCGGCTTCCCGGATGTAGAAAAGAAAAAAGAGTGTAGCAAGAAATTCAGGCATGGAACTGGCGATGGCATTGAGGGAGGCACCTTTAATGCCCTTGCTGAATTTCCGGCCAAGATAATCGGAGGCGAGTTCAAATCCGTCGGTGGCACGCCAGATAACATAGCTGCTGAAGCCGATAAGGATGATATTCCAGATTATGTTGATTGCAAGATTCATTGACAGCGTTTATTCGCATTACAAAGTCCATGAAATAAGCCCCTGTGTTGTAAACTCATAACGTTTTGCCTCTCCGCCAAATTTCTTCAGTGCTTCAATGACTTTGTTCCTGGAGTTACCCGGGCAATAGAAGATCATAAATCCCCCTCCTCCTGCGCCGGAAATTTTTCCACCGGTTGCGCCGTTCATCATGGCGGTCTCATAAATCTCATCAATCCATGGATTGGTGATCCCTGAGGCCATCTGTTTCTTGTTTTGCCATCCGAAGTCAAGGATCTCACCAATACTATCCAGTTCTCCTTTCAGGATGGCTTCTTTCATCCTGATGGCCTGTTGTTTCAGATTGTGTGTCGCTTCGATGGAGACCTCATTTTTCTGGATAATGTTCCGGCTTTGGGTTTCAATGATCTCTGAAGAGAGACGGCTGGTTACGGTGTTGTATAGCACGAGGTTGTAGGCCAGTTCATGGAGGTAGACCGGTTTGATCCGCAAAGGGTTGACGATCACCTTATCCTGTTTTGAAAATTCCATAAAATTCACCCCTCCAAAAGTTGCGGCATACTGGTCCTGTTTTCCTCCGGCCATGTTCAGGTCAATCCGCTCAATTTCATAGGCGAGCCTTGCCAGGTCATATTCACCCAAAGGAATATTCAGCCATTCGGCAAATGCACCCAGGGTTGTGACCACAAGTGTTGATGATGTTCCCAAACCTGATCCGGGTGGCGCATCCACGTAGGTGGTCAGCTCAAAAGAGAGTGGTTTGTGCGTGTAATCACGGACGATCCGGTTATAGATCCCTTTGGTGAGTTCAAGTTGACTGTCGATGGGCAGTTCTTCCATGGTGTCAAATTCAAGCCGCAGGTTTTTGTCAAGTGAATTGAGGATGATCTTGTTATCGTGACGGGGAACAATGGTGGCATAGGCATACATACTGATCGTGGCATTGAGAATGGCTCCGCCATACAGGTCGGAGTATGGCGCCACATCTGTTCCTCCTCCGGCCAGACCTAAACGTAAAGGTGCTTTGCTTCTGATGATCATTGTCACTTTATTTATTTTTTACGATGGCCGCAACCCATCACCTCATCTATGGCTTCCAGCATGGTTTCCCATGAAAATCTGTTTTTCTCCTTTTGAATGGCTGCAGCAAAGGGCTTTTCCAGATCTTTATCAAAGAAGGTGCAGATGGCATCCGCAATTTCATCATTGTCGGGATTAACCACGAACCCAACCTCATTGTGCTTCACAATCTCAGCCAGTCCACCCACATTGGTGGTGATCATCGGTTTGTTGAAATGGTAAGCCACCTGTGTAATTCCACTCTGGGTAGCGCTTTTGTAAGGTTGTACTACCAGGTCTGCCAGACAGAAATAATTTACTACTTCTGCATTGGGAATGAATTCGGTTTTCAGAACAACTTTATCGGAGATATGCAGATCTTCCATCAACTGCATATAAGGTGCCGGGTCAACATAAAATTCCCCTGCTACCACCAATCTGACAGGCAGCTTCCTGATTCTGCCATCTGCCATGGCTTTGAGCAGCAGATCCAGTCCCTTGTATTCGCGGATAAAGCCGAAGAAAAGAATATACCTGTATTGATCTGAAAGTCCGGTCCTTTCAAGTGCCGTCTCTCTGGTGACTGCTTCTCCAAAATTATCGTACAGGGGGTGGACAGTCAATTTCTTTGGTTTGTTAGCATCAAATGTATTCAGATCATCCATGACGGATTGCGACATGGCAATAAAGTAATCCACACTGTTCACAAAGTACCTGGCCAGTAGCCTGTCGGACAACTTTTTTTCATGGGGGATGATGTTATCGACGATGGCAATGGTTTTGATCCCTGCTTTTCTGATCTGCCGGGCTATTGTTCCCAGGCATGGAGCCATGAACGGAATCCAGAACCTGAAGAGTACGAAGTCGGGTTTCAGTTTCCCGATTTCCTTACCCACTTGAAGCCAGTTGAGGGGGTTGATGGAGTTGACTTTTACCCTGATATCAAGTCCTTCAGGTGCCGGATCGCTTGAATGTTGTGTTGTGCCGGGGAAAAGTAAAGCCGGGTACTGCAGACTGAATGAATAGATGATCACCTCATCTCCATTGTCGAACCATGCTTTGGCCAGTCTTTCGTTGAAGGTGGCAATGCCTCCGCCACGCAAAGGCCAGGCAGACCCGACGATGACTATTTTGCGTTTTTCTGCCATCAGGCTTTTTCGGTTTCAGGAAATCCAACCCGGGTTTCTACCTGGTAAACATTGCGGTCGGAGGAAGACCTGGAGATCATCTCTGCCAGGAACCCGGTGACAAAGAATTGGGTTCCAAGGATCATCGATAGCAATCCGAAATAAAACAAAGGTCGTTCTGTCATTTTATAGGCTGCAAAAAATATCTTGGCTGATGCCAGATATACGCCAATGATCAACCCGATGAAGAACAGCAGGGTACCCAGTGTTCCAAAGATGTGCATTGGTCGCTTACCGAACCGGGAAATAAATGTAATGGAGAGGAGGTCGAGGTAGCCCTTGATCATGCGTTCCATCCCGAATTTGGTTCTGCCATATTTGCGTGGATAATGTTCCACTACCTTCTCTCCGATCTTATGAAACCCGGCCCAACGTGCGATGACCGGGATGTACCGGTGCATTTCACCATAGACCTCGATGTTTTTGACAACCTTTTTGCTGTATGCCTTCAAACCGCAGTTAAAATCATGCAGTTTGATGCCGGAAAGCATTCTGGTGGTGCGGTTGAAAAAGCGGGAGGGTATTGTTTTACCAGGGGGGTCGCGTCTTTTCTTTTTCCAACCCGACACCAGGTCATATCCTTCATTTCTGATCATATGGACAAGTTGGGGAATTTCATCAGGACTATCCTGCAGGTCAGCGTCCATGGTGATCACCACCGCTCCACTGCAAGCCTGGAACCCGGTGTTGAGCGCAGCTGATTTCCCATAGTTTCGTCTGAACCGGATTCCCCGGATCGCATCATTCCCGGCAATGAGTTTCTCAATGACTTGCCACGAGTTATCAATGCTGCCATCATCCACAAAAATGATCTCGTAACTCAGCCCGTTGGCCTTGCAGACTTTTTCAATCCACCCAGAGAGTTCTCCGATAGATTCTTCTTCGTTGTATAGGGGTATGATGACTGACAGATCCATGGGTTAGGGTCAGGTTATTCAGGTATGTCTAATGACCGGTCTTCTTTTTTAATGAACACCGAGGCAATCAATGAAAAAATCACGGTGAAAATAAGGAATCCGGCAAAAGAGATGATGGATAGCCAAACAGGATGCATCATCCTTTTCGAAATATTCAATGCCATATCCAGTTGGTCATCCGTAATATCAGGATTGGATTTGAGTATGGTTTCCTCAGATTGCTGCAGGAGGGATTCAATATATTGCTCACCCATTGCAGCAACAAAGATTCCGGTAAAGAGGGAGATAATAACAGCCGCGAACAATCCGGTATAAAACCCTGTCGAAAAACTCTGGCCATAGGTGATCAGTCCATTTTTGAATTTATCCCGGTAGGTGACAGAGGCATAAATAATTCCTATAAGAAGGGCGCCATAACTGATAAATCCGGTCCATCGTTGGGTATGCATGTCAAGGACATAAAACAATAATGAGAGGATAATCAGGGCAATGCCCAGAAAAATGCCGGACTGGAAAGTATGTTTCCAAACAGGATTGGTTTGATTTTCCATTTTATTGATTGTTAAGTTCATGTGCAAAGATATAATTTATGCAGGAATTGCTGTTTAATTATGGCCGCAGTTACCAAATTTTATTACTTTTGCCGAGGGTAAGTCTTGTACGACCAGCTCCTGCTGAATCCCCCCAGGACCGGAAGGTAGCAAGGGTAGGCGGTTGTAGCGGTGCGATATAAGTAGCTTACCCCTTTTTTTTGAATATCAGCTCAATCCGTTTTCCTCAGCTTATCTTTGAGTCCTTCATTGGCCAGGACCCCAATCAATACGTTTTCCGGAAAGGATTTGTCCAGTGTTTTGATAAAATCTCTGATGGCGCTGATCTTTTTTTCTTTCTGCTGATCACCATCCACAATTTCATAGAGCATGCGCAATTGCGACACTTTTAACTCTTCTTCAAGTGCATTGCGAATGATGCCGGCACTGATGAGGTTGTCGGAAGGGGCTTCCCTGCCGGGCAGACCAAAAGTCTTCAGTTCGTCAATGGCTGCCTGTAATATCTCGCGTCCCAGGTTTTTACAGCTATCCATGGTAGCGGCACTTCCCGATGTATCGCGGAGTGACCAGCTGGAGTGGTCATATTCAATTTTTTCAATCTGCCTGATTTTGGGATCGTTTTCACCGAAAATCCTGGCCAGGATCACTACCGTGTATTGTTTCCATGCTTTGAGGTCGAAGCCTCTGACGTTCAGCTTTTCGATTTGCGCTTCGAGGAGTTGTATCTCTTTCATAGGTCATTTTTAATTTTTGTGGATGCTAAAAGTACGAAAAGAACCGGTACGGTTGGGGTATTATTTTATCTGACTGCTTTGTCCGGTATAACCCCATTGCTTCACAGATAAGTTCATCTCCTCCCTCAAAAATCTCAAACTAATATCTATCTTTGCGCCCGCAAACAGTTAGGAATCAGGAATTGAAAAACACACGGAATTTTTGTATCATAGCGCATATTGACCACGGAAAAAGCACCCTGGCCGACAGATTGCTGGATATGACCGACACATTGCAGGAACGTGACCGACAGGATCAGGTACTCGACAGTATGGATCTTGAGCGGGAGCGTGGGATCACCATTAAAAGTCATGCGATCAGGATGGCTTATGAGCTTGGTGGGGAGCACTATGTGTTGAACCTGATAGATACGCCCGGCCACGTTGATTTTTCCTATGAAGTATCGCGTTCCATTGCAGCCTGTGAAGGTGCATTGCTTATTGTTGATGCCTCCCAGGGTATCCAGGCACAGACCATTTCAAACCTCTATCTTGCGCTTGAACATAACCTTGAAGTCATACCGGTTCTGAACAAGATGGATCTCGAAGCGGCCATGCCGGAAGAGGTGAAAGACCAGATCGTTGACCTAATTGGCTGCAAACGCGATGACATCATTGAAGCGAGTGGTAAAACCGGCTATGGTGTTGATCGGATCCTTGAAGAGATCATTCATAAAGTTCCGGCGCCAACCGGGGATCCTGATGCCCCGTTGCAGGCCCTTATCTTTGATTCGGTCTTCAACTCATTCAGGGGTATCATTGCCTACTTCCGTATCCTTAACGGTACGATCCGTAAAGGGGATTTTGTGAAGTTTATGGCTACCGGTAAAGAATACAATGCCGACGAGATCGGTGTTCTGAAACTGGGATTGGAACCCAAACAGGTCATGAGTGCAGGGGATGTTGGTTATATCATTTCAGGGGTTAAAACTTCCAAAGAGGTAAAGGTTGGGGACACCATCACACATGTTAAGAATCCATCACCCAGAGCCATTGAGGGTTTCAAAAATGTGAAACCGATGGTGTTTGCCGGTATTTATCCTGTTGATGCCGATGAATATGAAGACCTGCGCAGCTCTCTTGAGAAACTGCAATTGAACGATGCTTCCCTCTCCTTTGAGCCTGAGTCTTCTGCTGCCCTGGGTTTCGGTTTCCGGTGCGGATTTTTAGGTTTATTGCATATGGAAATTGTGCAGGAACGACTTGACCGTGAGTTTGATATGGATGTGATCACTACCGTACCCAATGTCTCATTCAACGTAATTACCAGTAAAGGTGATAAAATTGAGGTGCACAATCCTTCAGGAATGCCCGAACAAAGGTACATTGACCACATAGAAGAGCCATATATCATTGCACAGATCATAACCAAATCGGAGTATATCGGCTCCATCTTGAACCTTTGTATTGATAAGCGGGGAACGCTCAAAAACCAGGTTTACCTTGGAACCGACCGGGTAGAAATAACCTTCGAACTGCCTTTGAGTGAGATTGTTTTTGATTTTTACGATAAATTGAAAAGTATTTCCAGAGGATATGCTTCCTTTGATTATTTCCAGTCGGAATACAAACCGGCCAAACTGATCAAACTGGATATCCTTCTTAACGGCGAAACAGTAGATGCCCTATCAACCCTGATCCATGTGGACAACGCTTACTCCTTTGGCCGGAGAATGTGTGAAAAACTGAGAGAACTGATTCCCCGCCAGCAGTTCGATGTAGCCATCCAGGCAGCCATTGGCGCCAAAGTGATAGCCCGCGAAACAGTAAAGGCTTTGCGCAAAGATGTGACGGCCAAATGTTACGGCGGTGACATCACCCGGAAAAGAAAACTGCTTGAAAAACAGAAAAAAGGAAAGAAACGGATGCGGCAGGTTGGGAATGTGGAGGTTCCGCAATCGGCTTTTCTCGCGGTTCTCAAGCTGGATTAATGCTACTTTATTGTTCCCTCAGGTTAATCATCCCATTTCAATGTGGAGAGTACCAATATACTTCAGGTTATTATCCTGTATGATCTGAGTCCAATCGGTCTTTAATCAGCTTTTGGTGGTCAGATCCCAGTTTACCGGTCTGAGGTTTTTTTCCATGAGATAATCATTGGTTTTCGAAAAGGGTTTGCTTCCGAAAAACCCCCTATCTGCTGAAAATGGTGATGGATGGGCCGATTTCAGAACATAATGCCTTGAAGCGTCGATCAGGGATTCCTTTGCGATGGCATAGTTTCCCCAGAGCATAAAGACCAGGTGGTCTTTGTTTTCGGATAGTTTCCTGATAGCCGCATCTGTGAATTGTTCCCAGCCTTTATTCTGGTGCGACCCGGCCTGTCCGGCCCGCACAGTGAGTGTCGCATTCAGCAGCAGTACTCCTTCATTTGCCCAGTTTTCCAGGTTTCCGCTCTCAGGAACCGGGAAGCCAAGGTCATCATGCAGTTCTTTGAAAATATTTTGGAGGGAGGGTGGTTTTCTGATCCCATGATTTACGGAAAAACATAATCCATTGGCCTGACCGGGACCGTGATAGGGGTCCTGTCCAAGGATAACCACTTTAACCTGATGAAAAGGGGTATGGTTAAAAGCGGCAAAAATATCCGATCCCGGAGGATAGATCCGGTATTTCTTTTTTTCTTCCATCAAAAAATCCTTCAAATCCGAAAAATATAATTTTTCAAATTCCTCTGCTAAGGCCTCCAGCCAGCTACTTTCAATGACAGGGTTGATTTTTTTCATGAGTCAAAAACTTCCACTCAAACCATCTGGCAAACAAATTGCAATAAGCGGCGCAAAATTAAGTTAATTAACAAAAGTTAAAATTGAAAAAATTTTATCTTTGTAAACTTCATCAAATGAAAACTATGAAGAAAATTATTGGTTTTTTTCTTTTGATTGCTTTTTTGACAATCATGATCTCATCCTGCAAGTCATCACAGAGTTGCCCTGCTTATGGTGAGGCCAAGAAATTTCAGATCGAACGACGGTATTAACTTTATCGGCTACCAACTGTCCAAGCCGAAATATATATTTATTGGATTTCGTTATCTGATAAATATTTTTTATTTGAGTGCATCATACAAATTACTTCTTAAGGCAAATTAAGTGTTATCCCCAAATGCGGATTTTTCTCACAGGAATCATTTGCATCTTACTTTCTGGTTTTTTGGGAGCTCAAACCCAGCCGGAAGCAGACACCTCTTTGAATATCCTGTTGCTGAGAGAAAGGAGTTTTGGAATTATACTACATTCCCAGGGTTGGGGAATCAAATATAGCCAGGGTTATAATCCTACGGCCTTTAAAAGGAGAATGCTTTCATTCGAACTGGTCGAAATCAAATCTCCCAGAGAGATCAGGACCATCAATCCTTATTTTACCAGTTCAAAGAGTTATGTTTATGGCAAGTTAAACTCGGTATTTGCAGTCAGAGGTTCCTATGGATTGCACAAACAGTTGAACCGAAAACCTTACTGGGGAGGCGTTGAACTCAGGTACTTCTATATGGGTGGTGTTTCACTTGCAGTGACTAAGCCGGTATACCTTTACATTTTGAATGCATCTCCCGTTATTTTTGAATATACCATCAGCGAAGAGCGGTATGATCCTGACGAGCATTTTGTTGACAATATTTATGGACGTGCACCATTTACAAGGGGGTTTCATCAACTCGATTTTTTCCCCGGGATTCATGGTAAAGTAGGACTCAACTTCGATTATGCTGCATTTCTCAATAAGGTAACTTCCCTGGAAGTGGGTGCAATCATTGATATTTTCCCACGGCCTGTTCCAATTATGGCTTTCAATGAGGCCAATTATTATTTCCTTACATTTTATCTGAATTTCAATTTTGGTAAACGATATAATTAAAAAGCCGGTTGAAATTCAACCGGCTTTTTAATGTATAACCTATTTGGATTTCTATTTGTCAATGATGATTTTGCGTGAAAGAACCGATTCGCCTGTCCTTATCTGTATGATGTAAAGCCCGCTATCCATCAGGTCGAGATTGATAGTTTTGGTGGCGCCCTGATGATCAAAAATCAGCTTGTCATTGAAAACCATCTGGCCAAGCAGATTTGAAATTTTCACCTCAACTGCATTGAAATGGTTACTGTTCAGTTGAAGGGTCAGGGATTCTTTCGCAGGATTGGGATAAATGGATATGCTCTTATCTGAAAGCAGTTCAGTAACGTTTTGTACACCAACCGTGAAATTCCAGGTAGGACTCCATAAGGTTGTATCACCATCATTGAATGCTCTCACTTTCCAGTAGTATATCTGATTCATGGTAAGCATATCAATCACCTTGTACGAATAGATATTGCCTTCGGTATAGATGATTTCAGGATCATCAAATCCATTGGTTATGTCATACCACAATTCAAATCCCTGGGTTCCGGTAATTGTCTGCCACGAAACTGTCGGAAACTGGTCATTAACATATGACCCATTTGCCGGGCTCACAAGTCCTAATGTATTGAGGGTTGTAAAGCTCCAGGCGTCTGACCATTGTGAAGTGTCTTGTGTATGATATGCTTTCACACGCCAGTAATAGGTGGTCCCAAACATGATTCCCAAAGGTGATGCGGAATTAGTGTTTGTTATACTCATGCAGGGAATAGAAAAAGTAGGGTCGGTACAAAATTCATACAGGTAATCAAATGCGCCGGAAATTGCCTGCCAGGTAAGTGTTATATCGATCATTTGGTTGGTGGCCCCGTTTGCAGGCGCCGTTAGGGTACAGGTCTCTTTTGTTGTGAATGACCATGCGTCTGACCAGTCGGATGTATCGATATCATGCCGGGTACGGACACGCCAGAAATATTCGGTTCCGAATTTCAGCAAAGAGGTGGTTGCTTCATAATTCTGTTGGGTTCCCACCCAGTTGCCATCGGCAATTGTACCTGAGTTTTTGATAGTTGAGAAATCCTCATCAGGACTAACCTGCCAATCGTAAAATGTAACGCCGGTAATCAGAGCCTGCCCAATTTTATTTTTCCAGGAAATTATATGGGATGGATTAATATTAATGGCTCCGTTTAGGGGACTCACATGTTCACATTTGTTAAAAACAGTAAAATGTCTGGTTTCTGACCAGTCACTGGTCCCCGTATTATCAATTGCCCTTACTCTCCAGTAATATATGGTTCCGAACAACAAATCTGCTGTTTTGAAAGAGGAGAAATTGACTGTATTGATTACCGGGTTTGGAAAATTATCATCCAGGTCATACTGGACCTCGTAACTCACCGGCCCGACGCCGGCCACCGGATACCAGTTGAGAACAGCATCAGGCATTTGGTTGACAGCTGCTTCTGCCGGACTGATCAGAACTGGCGGGAGGACATCTGTCTGAGCCAGCAATATTACTGAAAGAACAACTCCTAATTTTGTTAAAAGCAATTTTTTCATCACGGTACTATTTTTTAATTTTTACTTACTTATTGAATGACCACTAATTTACGCGAAGTGGCCTGATTCCCTGCAACTACCTGTAAAAGATAGGTGCCCCCCTTCAAACCTTTCAGGCTAAGCTGCAGTTTATTTTCTCCTTGTTGAAGTTCACCGGTTTTTTCAGTCTTGACTAGTTTGCCGGCCAGATCATAGATGTTCACATTTATGCTGGTTTTTTCATTCAATGTAACCCGTACCATAATGTTTTCTGACGCAGGATTGGGCGAAACCTCAAGTTGAAGGCCGGGTTGTGTGATTTCAGCGAGGGGATTCTCAATTCCAACCGATTCATTATCAAGTTTAAACACTCCACGGCCATGGGTCGCAATGTAAATATCCCTGTAATTTTCGATTCCGGGAAAAATTTCATAGAAAGGTTCGTTTGTACCCGGATCGTAAAATGTAATGGTGAATGTGCCTTTATAAATTGTTTGCTGTTGAATGGCCATAACAGGAACCTCTCCTATTCCTGGTGATGCAAGATACCAGGTACCTGAGGCTGCATTGTCGGAAGCCCATAATCCCATTTCAGTTCCCACCATCACCTGATCCGTTTCCGGATCCATCTCGATCAGTGATGAATATACGGGCACTTTTGGAAGATTTCCCTGAATAGCATTAAAGACAGGAAAATCGCTGAGTCCGTTTGTCGAGTAATATACATATTTGTCATTGCCATAATTGCCAAGGGTAACAAGAACATTATCGGGATTATTGGGATCTACTGAAATGGATGTGATCACTTGTGTATTGTTATCGCCGATAGCAACTTCTGTTGTTGCAATGATGCAATTGGGACTACTCACATTGGCATCGTTGGCATTCGTGGCATAAGCGATATTGGATATTCTGAAAAGTTTACCGCTCATGGTTCCTGCCCAGAGATAATTGGCGTCAGCAGAGTAGGCAAGGCATTGCACCCTTCCGTCGACACCATTGAAGGCCCGATCAGAAATCGTAAACCATTCGGGTTCTTTGCTAAAGTCCATTGATTCCAAAGTCATAAAGACTTTGTTTTCAATTCCGATAAATAACTTGTTGGTGATAATATCCTTAACCATAACGGTATCCCCCTGGCTGACAGATTCGTCCAGGAAGTGGTCGAAAGGATGATTCAGGGTATTGCTTCTGACGACAACGGGAGTGCCGGCTTCGTAATCCTTATTTGCAACCCATGTGGCCATCCGGCTGCTCAATTGATTGTCGTAGCTTTCCCACAATACCATAGGTGTAAGATATCGATTATCTGTGATTGTAGTTGGAAGAAACTGAAGCGAGTAATCGAATCCAAGGGATTCTGAACGTCTCATTCTTACATTCAATGCTTCTGAAGTATTGGGGTAGGGACTTTTCGCATAAAAAACCGGTGGCGGAACTTCCTCACCTGCCAGCGTAATTGACCTGATGGTTGAAAATGCAACTGTTCCGCCATCTGTCCCTTCCGAATATTGTGGAGGGAAGTTTGCTGGTCTCCAGATGTCCTGAGCACTCATACCTGTACCACCCTTTCCTCTGTTGTAAAGGGTTCCGTTGTCCTGTGTTCCACCAACATATTCATTGGGCTGACCTGAGATCGCCAGTGAGTAAAACTGAGTACTGTTATAATTTTTATTATAAGTCTGGAAAGTGACTGAACTTCCGGCAACTTTCCCCAGGAACAAACCTCCATCGGTTCCAATGATAAACTGGTTGTTGTTGCCAGGTCTGAAAACATAAATGTGATGATCTTTATGACAGTAGTATTCATCAAATATTCCATTAGGGAGGGTTGATGCATCAGTAACAGATTTTTTATCCCAGCTGAAATAACCTGTTTCACTAACCTTAAATCCGTACCAGAGATCATAACCGCCGGCAATGATCCGGTATGGATCATTTGGAAAGACAACAAGCGTATTGGTGTAATTCCCCTGATAGAATCTTGTATTGGAAGTTCCATAGGCTGATCCCAGAATATTGAGTGCTGCGGCTCCTCCCGGGGCAACGATACGCCATGTCTGACCCGCATTTTCTGAAAGGTAGATGCCTGCCAAACTGTTCATGTTGGGTGCGTTTCCCTTGGCAATCATTGCATACACAATATTGTGATGCGAGGGCGACACAGCAAATTCAGTCCTTCCGCCATTGGCACTGTGGGGGTACTCTTTGAATGAAGAGTTGGCATCAAACTTATAATCGATGTGCCAGTCGGCAACGGTATTGAAATTTGTTGTGGAGTCGAGCAGGATATTTCCTGTTTTATCTTTGATGGTTATGTTGGCTGTCCACTCAATGTTATCCTTCCTGATATTGTCCGGATTATTGGGATAGACCGAACGGTTAACAAACTCATTGGTGCTGCCGCTGTAAGACATATAAACCTTGTTGCTGAATGTGGTAATGATCCAGCCTTCGGGACTTACCTTAACATCATGGGTGTTTCCATAGGAAGCAAAAGGAAGGTATTGAGTGTTAATAATCTGCTGGCTGGTGGTATCATTTTTTGAGATGTTGATTTTCCATCCGGTTGACCCATAAGTTACAAAGTTGCCATTGATAATTTTGAAACTATCGCAGGTAATCACAGAATCAATCGTAATCATCCTATTGATGATGGTACTGTCAACCCTGTATTTGAATTCTGTTTGCCAGTTGCTAAGGTCATCCAGTGCGGATACCTTTAAACCGGTATTTGTAGCTGCAAAAAGCCGGTTGTTTTTTTGGTCGATGGCCAGTTTGTTAATATAGCCCCATTCAACAATTTCACCTTGTTGGGAAGGTGTAGTACTGGGGATCAGTGTGAAGTTATCGCCGGTTCCTGATTTAAACATTCCTTTGCCGACAAATCCACCTGTGTAACCGAATTGCCCGGTTGCTGTGTAGGCTTCAGTTCCAAAACCTTCACCGGTTCCAACGAAAATTGTTCCATTATTATCCTGCACCATGGTAGTGACGGGCCATGTTGCTCCGGTATTGACCTTACTCCAGTTGGAACCTCCATTGGTTGATTTAAACAAACCACCGGAGGTGGTGCCTGCATAAACTGTATTGCCGGTAGCATCACGGTTATCAAACAACAAAGCTCGGGTTCGGCCTCCCATGTTGTCAGGTCCCAATTCGATCCAGTCGAATGCAGATGCTTTGCCTGCCTTATGACTGCCGGTGCTGTTCATCTGCTCCCGTGCAGCAATGACATCTCCGGGATCAATGACGCCGGTGTGCTGGTTGTTTCTCAGGGCAGCCATATAGCTTCCGGGATCCTCTGTTTTCTGTATGGCAGCTGAACCTTTTGACTGATCATTGCCCTCAGAGGCTGCATAGCTGTAGATAAAAGCAGCAAGGCCAAAAATCAAAAATGAAAAAATACCAATGGGTAAAAATCTTTGTTTCATTTCTTTTATAATTTGTTTATGTTTTTCTTATTAAGCATTCAGACGGAATTGCACTTAAAAAAGAGTGGCACAAGTTACACCTTTTTTGTTTATCCCCCTGAATGTTTTTTTTCAAAAAAAATCTGAACAAAAATAACCTAAAGTCACTTTATTTTGCCAGGTTCCTGAAGATAATTTTCCGCTAAAATAAACCAAAAGCAACAAAAACAATCAATGGTTCAGCAAAAATAGCAGAATTTTAGATAAAATCAATTGATAATCAGTTAACGGTTGAACCTGATCAGTTTTCGGCTCCTGGCAATTTTTTTTGCAAAATGGAGAACCGTCAGAATCCCGGATCCGTTTTTATCCATCATAAATCATAAAGTAGTTCTGTCACAGATACAGGTTGGCTCCGGCTTTATACGCGACGTGAACGCTCTAAAAAGCCTGTGCTGATAATCAATTATCTATAATCGGTTTTTTAATAGATTTGGCTGCCCCGGTCATATTTTTCATTGATATTTCTAAGGTACCACGGAGTTATTTCTGGTTGGAAATAGCTTCTTCTTTTGTTTTGCAGCGAAAAGACTTTAAGGTCGATCCTAAACGCCCACCAAGCCTGCTCAAGGGACCGGCCTGATAAAAATTTCGTACGTTTTCAAAGTAAGGATTCAAGCGGGTGGTAAGGTAAGCAATACAGAAGCAAGGGCAGGGATGATCATATCCATGATTAAAAAAATAGCCCCGGCTTTAAGTGCCGGAGCTAAATGATCCTTTAACAACTTCCGGAAATAGATTTGACCGGAAGCCGGGTAATCTGTTCAATCAGATCACTGCCTGATGAGCTTTTCAGTAAACCTTAAGCCATCCGATTCACCGATCAGAAAGTAAACTCCGTTCTCAAAACCCGACAGGTCGAATGAAAAAGTACCGTTTCTGAGATGACTTTCGCTGATCTGATCAGTTAACAGCGTTCTGCCGGTCATGTCAACAATCCTGACATTAACCGGTGCCATCTGATCCTTCATGAAGGTCATAGTAAAGATGCCTTCTGAGGGATTTGGATATATGCGGAAGCCTGGTTCTCCGGTAACATTGGGAACAGCAGTCATCTCTGTTATGATGAAATCATCGAGGGCCATATCTGACAACTCTCCGTTACCGGTATAACCTCTGAACCTGAGATTGATGGTTTTTCCGGCAAATTCGTTCAGGAATACAAAACCTTCCTTCCAACCCATTCCCTGATCACCCGAGATGGGGACCATGACATCCTTTTGAAGCACACCATCACTCACTACATCAATATGCAGTGAGCCCATGTCTGCTCCGTACATGTTGTACCAGAAAGAGAGTCCGGGACTTGAGAGAGAAGAAAGGTCAAAACAGGGTGACATGAGGATGGCCATTTTATTGTAACATTCACCGGTTGGCTCGAGGTAAAGAAATCTCCCGGCAATTGTTCCCAATGTGTGATCTCCTGTCGGACCTGTATTGGTAGTAGGAGTGATCCCATTGAGTAATCTCCAGTCTATCTCGTCATTTACACCATTTTCAAGGTTGAACCATTGGAAATCGATGTAACAATTGACATCTTCACAGTCCGGATCCCATCCGCAGGTAGTAAACTGATCAAAATCAAAGTTCACAAAAACCGGTGCAATCTGTGATGGTTTCATTTTATAATTACCTTCCAGTGTATTATTGAACGTGTTTTGGTCACCAGGTGCGGTTATCCAGGCTTTCATGGGCAGGTTGCCTGTTGCCGGCAGGGTTATGGTGGAACCCGTGAACTCATATATGGTACTTTGACCAGCCTGAAGCGTTCCGGGTAAATTCTGACTTACCACTCCACCATTATTGAATTGGTAGTTTACGGTGATATTTGACATATCATCCTGCCCGAGGTTAGAGATCTCAACCATTACATTCAGGTTGTTATAGCTCTGGCACGCAAATAATACTCCCAAAGGAGGGGAAATGATATCAGTGAGGGCAACATCTTTGGAAAACTCACAGTTCCAAACACCCGGTGATTTCATTTTGGCAATGGCACGGCGGCCTTTGGCATTGCTGGGGCCATTGGCACTCACACTGAACCAGTATTCGTTGTTGGAATCGATTGATGAAACCCAAAGGGAATCAGAATCAGAAGAACCTACAACCTCCATATATTTTTCTCCGAGAAGAAATACATCATAAGAGGTGGCTCCGTTGACGGTATTCCATTTTATCATCACAGCATCGGGGCAGGAGCGTTCAAAGGTAAAGTTGGAAGGAACTCCAATGATAGAAAATGGTGCTTCACTCACTCCGCTCATGCCTCCTGCACTTACCCTGACAAGGGCTTCGCCTGTCACCTGATCCGGTGTAGAGAGGCTATAGTATCTTAAATTGGAGTTTACATTGCTACTTGCTGTTGTCCAGTTCTGGCCGTTGTCGAGGGAATATTCAACTGTAAAGTTTCCTGATACACCCTGTGCATCCCACCGCACGAGAATACTTTCGCCCGGAGGAAATGATTCACCACCAATGGGGTAGGTAACAACAATTTCATTCATCAGAAATTCATAAACGACATAGTATTCCTGGGGACCAAACGGAATCTGAAAGCCGTTGACTGACAGTGAATAATTTCCGGGTACAGGATTGTCAACGCTCACCTGCTCGATGTTATTCAGGTTGTCAATTCCTTTGGATGCTGGTTTGTTGAGGCTGTCAGCATGTGGAAAATGACTCAGAACCCATGGATAATGCACACTTGTAGTGGGATCGGTGAGTTGTGTATTGATGTCGTTAACCAGTGCTTTATTGGTTCCGATACTACCCTCCTTATCTGTCCAGTAAACCATAACCCGCAGTTCTTTGACACCAGGAGGAACAATTATATTATGCGTATTGGTAACCCCCTGGGTGATCTGGTCGGTGAAATGACGGCCTTCCTCAATGACCTGAACTGCCCGTAGGTTGTTGATCCTTCCAAAGCCAAACCGAAAATCGGGGCCAGTATTGCCCAGATCATCAGCAGTATTGAGAATGATTGCCTTCATCAATCCACCCTTAGGCTCTGTGTTCCCATTGATCTCTTTATATGCCTGGTAAAGTTGGGCCAAAGATCCTGCTACGCCCGGACATGACATGGAAGTGCCGGTGAATGATGCATAGGTGTGTGGATTGATGGTTGATATAACATCTGTCCCTTTTGCACTTATTTCAGGCTTGATGCGTCCGTCGTGGGCAGGGCCGCGGCTACTTGAACTGGCCAGTGCATCGGTAGCGGTAACATTGGCTACAGCAATCACATTTTTGGCTACTTTATGGCCTCCGGTAACATTTCCCCATCCCGGTCCTGCGCCATAGCCACAATTGTCTGTACCGGCATTACCGGCCGAAAAAACATGCATCAGCGAGGGATATTGATTGATTTGTATGTCTAATGTCCGGGCAAGGCTTGTGTATCCTGCATTACAGCCATTACTGTAAGAGGTTGAAGTAATTCTGATTCCCGGAGTGGTGTAATGCGTAGGAATGCTGTTAAATCCCGGATAGAGCGGGGCTGCACCATATACATAAAGCGTCGATCCGGGAGCCATGCCGGCGGTTTTGGGATCAAGGTTACCGGCTCCAAAGATGGTTCCTGCCGTGTGGTCGCCATGATTCCCACTGTTGTTGGTAAGGTACTGGGCTCCAATCCTGCCTTCGTAATCGATATGAGGTCCTATGATCCCATCATCCTGAAGCATGACATTGATGCCTTCACCATCATATTGCCGGCCTGCAGCATATTGCGAATTCAGTACATTGGAGCGGTGCAGTGTTTTTCCGGTGTAGTTTTCAGGTTCACCCGGAGGATATACCGGTTCAAGATATTGTACGAACGGCAATGCTGCGATCCTTTCAATATCATAGATCTTTACTCTAACAATCTGTGTCAGTGATATTTCATCCTCCTGAAGCACCATGTGGACAAAGGGTGCCAGGGCTCCGTTCACATCTGCATAACGCAGATTCGTGAAAAAAGTAGCCATAAGATCAATATACCCATCACCGGGAAGTGCATGCTCAGGGTAATCCCTGTCATAAAGCAATGGGTCAAGCTTATAAGGGGTTATGATGTCGGAAATATTTCTGATGTTAAAACCGCTGAGATTTTCAACATTGAAACCCGATTCAAAGGCTATGATGTAAGCATAATTGGGTATGTAATCCGTAAAAACCAAACCCTGGCTTTTCATGGATTCCATTTCATGTTGCAATGGGATGTCAGCGAATTGAACAATCTTAAAATAATAACCCATAAAGGTTTCCTGTTCTGCATGGTTAAACCCGGCAAGATATACATCCAGGTTTTCCTGCAGATTGATGTTACCTATCTTCAATTGCAGGTCATACTTTTCGGTCATATTTTGACCGGATCCCATGCCGGGAATTAAAAACAAAACAGCCATGAAGAGGCCAAAGAGTAAGGAGCGTTTTTCCATTGTTTCTTTTTTAATGATCAATTGAACTTAACTTAACCTAACGATAACAGTTTTAGAAGTCAAAAGGTTCGATGTAAGTGGCAGATTATTTCTTTCAGCTTTAATCTCTCACATGGTTTTGAACTGTCAAAGCCAGCCAGGCCCTGTATTTTTATTCAGCAAATAAAGGCTCAGCGTAATGTTCACAGCAGTAATTAAAAGGAACATTTCATTATACAGTGAAACAGCCAATGAATTATTGTAAGCCCTGCCATGATCATGGGCTACTGATCTTTTTGAATTCCAGGTAGTCCAGCCCGAAAAAAGCTTTTTCCTCCACCGGACTTTCTGCAAGGATGATGATTTTCAATCTGTTTTCACCTTCCTGCAATTGGTGTTCACCCATCTTCAATTTTCCGGTGATGACACCATCAGGATGATAACCGTCAAAAACAGTGATGGCAGTCTTTTCGTTTATAATCATCTGAACTTTACCATAATCCGGTGCCATGGTCAAATTTGCTGTTATTTCGTATGATCCGGCTTTTTTTGTATAAAATGCCTGGCACAAAGAGTCACCAGGTTTGCCTTGCAGCCACCATAACTGATGGTTGTTGCTCCAGCTTTCTCCATACTGATAACTGATCCTGCCACCGGAAATGCTCTGATGCACCATATTCTCACCTTCCATCCTGTTGTTTGTAATCCATTTGGAGATGATGTCGCTACGCTGAAGTGCTACTTTTTCACCTGCTCCGGCATAATCCGGCCCAGTTGTGCAAAAACCTCCGGGTTTCAGATAAAAAAAGGTGACCGGAGCGAAGTTTATCCATGTGCTTGCCCAGTGCCACATCTCCATGTCGACCCTGATCCGGCTGGTGAACGGTATGGCGTCGAGTGCCCTGAATCTCAGATTTACAGTATACCCTGGCCAGAAATTTCCACTGCCATCAGGCTGGGAGATAAAAGGATGATTTGTAAAAACCTCAGGCCTGCACCAGGCATACCCATAGTAATCTTCCGTGCCGGTTCCAAAATGGGAAGGGAATGGTTCCCCGTCCACATAAATTTTTTCATCTCCTTCACCCCACCAGGCATAAGCGGTGTTGAACAAGGTTAAAGCGTCACCCATATAAACTCCCTGTCCGGTCAGATGTGTGTAATTGATATCAAATGAATTTCCACCGCCCTCATTGTTTTTGCGCTCGCCGGTATAGAGGTTGGTCAACTGGTGCCATGATGCACCAAAATACATGGAACGGTTATTCCATGCCCACGCGCTTACACCAATTTGACCGTCAGTCAATTCAACCGATTCTTTACCGTAATTGATCAATGATACTTCTGCTCTGTGCTGAAAAGGCATCACCCAGTATGCAGATAGTGTTCCGGTCTCTTCAACTGTTGTATACCAGGTATTTGATGGTCTGATCTGATAACCGGTTCCAAAAAAATCGCCCACCGGTACCCAGGCTGTCTGCTCACCGTCAAATGATAGTCTGATAACTACAGATCGCAGAGCCTGTTCAATATTGTCACCCACGATCCGGGTCTTTATTTTACGGACCGCACCTGGAGCGTTGAATGGGATTGAAACAGAATCGCCAGGCTCAAGGATAGCAGAAAAACTTACTGTTGTATGGCTTATTTTTTTTACATCAGAGTCCTTATCCCTGTTGGATAAAAGTGTTTGCACTTTTGCAAGGACCGGAAGTCCTTGTTCAAGGATATCGGGCGAAAATGTTTCAACTGTCACACTTTTGACATATCGCCGGTAATTGATATTGTAATAGACAGCTTCACCACCGGTTTTGGCGCCGGCGTCAATAACATGATTGCTTTCATAGGTAATCCTGCAATATTTTCCAAACGGAATCGGGAGGTAAAGATTATGACCCCGCTGGTGGATGCTGGTTTCAGGGGCAACCGACGAGGACAAAGGATCTCCGGCCAATGCTCCGCCACTCAGAATGTCGAGGGCTTTTCCTTCTATACCTGGATCTGGATTGTCGTCGAAGTAAAACCGTAATATTCCTTCTCCAGCCCCGTCACCGGAAAAGGTCATCCAAAATCTGACCACTACGCCCGGGCCATCGGCTTCAAACATCACATATTCCTTGCGGCCATTAACCTCGTCGATCCTGAGGAACATGGATCTGTCCCAGTTGGCAAACCAGGAGGAAGTGTCCGGAGAAACAGAAGCTCTGTCGTAGCTGCTGAATTGGAGTGTGTGATAAAACAGTTCGGGATATTTTGCTGCTTCTTCCCTATCAATCATTTCAAGCAACAGGCTTTCAAAAGTCACCTGGTGTGGCTGACTGCAGGCCATGAATAGCATGGAGATGCACAGTAATCTGAAAGTGGACATCAGTTTTATATGATCTGTATTATTTCAATGATCTTTGATCATTTCAAGTGAAATTTTCCAATGGTCGGATACATATTCATTGATCGTTTTTGCAGCCTTTTCATTATTCTCACGGATCAAGGCTGCAGTTTTTCTTTCAAATGATTCCTGATTGCTCAATAATTCATTTTCAAAAGATTCAATCTCCTCGCTGATCTTACCAATCCTGTTTACATAGTCCATATCCACTTCGCGGGCATGCTTCACAAACTCCAGGAAATTGTTCTCTGCTGCAAACTCAAATACATCTCCAATCTGCTCAAAGTGTGTCTCCATTGCAGTATTGTGATCACCCGTATAAAAACCTTCCGGCATTTCAGTAACTCCAAAATAAACAGGAACGAATGGATGCACACAGGGTCTGAATGGAGCAAGCCAGATCACCAGCCCGGTTTCATGCGGTAAATGACTGCGCAACTGGGCAACAAAACCATACTGGGTGGTTTCGGCACAGATGGTTTTTTCAAAGCCATGCGGGTGACCCAGTGTGTAATTTTTTGAATAGTCGTATTGGCTTCCTTCATTGTGGTTACGCAGGATACGGAAAAGGTCACGCAATTCAACTTTTCTTTCCGGTGCGTACGAGAACGGGAATTCCTCATGGATTTCATAAGGCCTGTCTGAAAGTAATTGGAGCGCACTCCAATGGCGGACAATATTAATCATATTGACTAATGATTCCGGATTACCATATGCTTTTCTGAAACTGAATTCCCCTTCTGTTTCCGGATTAAACCAGCCCCTTTCCATGGCGTAAACAACCAGGTTTTCAGACCCGTAAAAATTGATCGTATCCTCAAGATTGACAGAAGAGATGGTGTAATAATTGGGGATGACAGCTACATGATCGTCCGGCACTCGCTGTGCAACCCATTGCTTCCCGTGAACAACAGCAAGCATCCAGGCTTCATTCGGGTCAGCGATACAGTAAGTGCGTCCGGAAGAAGTATAACCATAAGTTTCGATCAATTCACCGCCAATTCTGACGGCTTCCCTGGCCGATCGTGCCCGGCGGGCCATGTTCATCCTGAGCATATACCCTATTCCCCCGTCCGTCAGATCAGGGTTATCTTCGCGTGAAGGACAGGCATCGCTGCTGATCGTAACACCCCATTGATTCATGTAGGAGTCAGAAAATTCCATCTCCGGCATCTCAAGCCAGAAATAACTCCACATTTCTCCGGAAGGAACCATATGGATTGTATCACCGCTGTTGATCATGGATTGCAATTCCTCTGAAACGGGTACTTTGTAAATGTTTACGATCCTGTCGCCCCAATCGTCTTCATTGTGGGCAAACAGCACAGATCCGTCTGCGGAGGCATCTTTACCAGTAAGGATTGAAAAACAATTGAAGTCCTGTCCGAAAGTTATGGAAACACTTAAAAAGTGTACCAAAAGCAGGTGAATGATAATCGATTTCAAAGAATTCATAGTTGCCTTTGTGAATGAATCTTCAAAAGTAATCACCATTCATTTCATATGCAACCCGGACTTAAAAAAAGTCTTGTTCTGAGCCGGGCAGGTTGGTAAGACAGGAAATAACCTGTTTTAATTCCCGTGACCAGGAACACTGAAATTGAACATATCCGCATATACTTTCCATTTCCCGTCAGGTTGCTTCTTCCAGATGACCAGGTACTTGGTTGAATCGGTCATACTCCCCATGGCTTCCGTTTGTATCTGAACCATGGTCCTGCCGATTTCATAAGCCAGTTCACCAGAGCCTCCAACTTCAACGGTGGTCAGCACAACCTCTTGCAAACCCATCTGCCACAAAGCTTCATACATATTTCCGATGGCCTCTTTTCCCCTGAACATATCACCATCCGGAGGCAGAACAACTGCATCATCCATATAGGTGCCCAGGATTGTGTTCAGGTCTCTTTCGCGCACTGCTGTACTGTAAATAGCGATTTCTTTCTGGATGCTTAGGAGAAGCTGTCCTTCTTTTAAGGGTTCAGGACTTGTACAGGAGAACTGCAATTGTTACAGAGCCAGGATCAATGAACCTAAAATCAGATTTTTCATTTTTACTCCTTTCTGAATTAAAGATTAATTGTAATAACAGAATTTATAATCCGGCATCAAAGAATTACATTAGTCGATCCCGGTAAAGATGATTGCATTGGATTAGCAAAACCGGATCATTCAGTAAATGATTGGAAGAATGAACAAATGTACGTCCCTAATGATAGCGATGCTCTTTAATATGTTAATCTTTTTAGTATATGCAGAAAGGGATAAAATTAATAAATTATTAGTTATTGATCTGATTTATTTTTTTTGTAAAAATCAAGGTTTGATATCAATCCCCTCCCCAACCAAGTCTGTCTGCCATCCTTAGGGTCCAGAGTTTTACCTTGTAAAGGACATGGTAAATCGCCGGTACGATAATGAGGGTTAGAAAAGTGGCGAAGGTGAGGCCGAAGATGATGGTCCACGACATAGGACCCCAAAATGCAGCATTGGTTCCACCAAAATAGATATTGGGTTCAAACCTGGAGAACATTCCTTCAAAGTCGATATTCACACCGGATGCGAGTGGCAGAAGCCCAAATATGGTTGTGATGGCAGTCAGAAGTACAGGTCTCAGCCTTGTTTTTCCGGCCTCCATGATACATTCAACCGAATCTGCCAGGGGAAGATTACTTGTCAAAGGCAACCCCAGCTCCTTTTTTCTCCTTTGCTTCACAAGGTTGATGTAATCAATCAAAACAATGGCATTGTTCACAACTACTCCAGCAAGGGATACAATCCCGACCCCGGTCATGATGACGATGAAGTCCATTTTAAAGGTGGCAAGTCCTCCAAAAACACCAATGGTGCTTAACAATACGCTGATCATGATGATGACAGGTTTTACTACCGAGTTGAACTGGCTCACAAGGATGATCAGGATCAACGAAAGTGCGATCAGCATAGCCCGGGACAAAAAGGCTGCCGATTCTTCCTGCTCCTGTTGTTCGCCGGTGAATTCATACCGGTACCCTTCAGGCATGGCAAAATTGGCCATCAGATCCCGCAACTGGTTATTGATCTCTGTGGCATTGTACCCCTCAATTACATTGGAGTAAATAGTGATGACCCGGTTCAGGTTTTTTCTGAGCACTGATCCGTAGGTGGTGCTGTATTCGATATCAGCAACTGCGGAAATCGGTACCTGTATGATCTTTCCCGACGACTGACTGCGGAAGGTGATGTTCTGGTTCAGCAGGGAGGCGATGTTATACCGGTAATCCTCTTTCAGCCTAAGTTGAATGGGATACTCATCCTCACCAATCTTGAAATCGGAGATCTCTTTCCCAAAGAGCGCAGTCCGGAGTGTGGTGGCAATCTGATAGGTTGACAGACCAAACATTCTTGCTTTTTCACGGTCAATCATGACCAGTATTTCCGGGCTTCCAACATCCAGGTCAATTTTTAACCCTTCGATACCCTGAATATGGCTCTGGTCAATATACCCCATAATTGTATCGGTCAGATAAAGCAACTCCTCAAAGTCCCGCCCGCTAATTTCAAGATTGATGGGTTTTCCGACCGGTGGCCCCATGCTCTGCCGTTGAACAGAGACATCAACCCCCGGATATTTATTCACAAGGCCGTCGATGAAATCATTCAGAAACCGGCTAGTCCTGACGCCGTCACGAAGCTCATAGTCAATGAATGAAACGGTAATCAGTCCCCGGTTTGGTCCGCCTGACTTACCACTGAAGCCTTCGTTTTCGCCTACAGCTCCTTTCCCCACGATGGTCATCACGGATTTCAAAATAGTGGAATGTTCACTGACGATATTGAAAACATCATCTTCGATGGTTTTCATCATTTGATCTGTTACATCAATATCGGTTCCTATGGGCAATTCAACGATGATGTTGATAAAATCAGGATCAGCCGTCGGAAAAAATTCAATTTCAGGATCCCTGGCAAAATAAAATATAATGGTCAGGACAAGCAATCCGAATGTACCTAAAATCAACCACTGAGGATTTGTTTTTTTCAGAACAAACTGAAGAACCCGCAGGTAATAGTTCTCAAGCCATACCAGAAATCTTTCCTGGAACCAGGTTGATATCCGGTAAAGAAAAGCAAGGTTCATCAACCCAATGATAGCAAACAGCATCAGGAGGTTAGCTGCCATGTTGATCCTCAACAGATAAAAAATTACAGCCAGGCTCACCATGATACCGGCCACTTTCAGCGATCTTTTCATCAGGGGCGGGGGGTTCTTTTTATCGGTTCGGATAAAGGTTGATGAGATCACAGGGATGATCACCAAAGCAACGAACAGTGAAGAGGTAAGCACAACGATCAGGGTTATGGGTAGATATTTCATGAATTCACCCATCAGGCTGTCCCAGAAAATGAGCGGGAAAAAGGCAGCGAGCGTAGTTGCAGTGGAAGTGATGATGGGCATGGCAATTTCACCTACACCCTGCCTGGCTGCCTCAAATTTCGAATAACCTTTGTCAACAAAACGGTAAATGTTCTCTACGGCTACAATGGCATTGTC
>JBLRXC010000023.1:0-32453 GCA_047920975.1 Bacteroidales bacterium
ATCGAAGTCATTTATTTCGCCGGTTCCTAAAAGTATTTTACCAATTTTTTCAAGATCCATGGAGGAACCATAAAACTCCTTTGAGTTTCTGCCGGTTAACTCTTCCGGTTGATATCCGGCAATTTTGGAAACGGATGGGCTCAATTCTTCAATGATACCCTTCAAAGAGGATTTAAAATAAATATCTGGAAAAGCATTGAAAATTCTTCTGAATTTGGTCTCTTTTTCCTCCAGTTCCTTGATTGCAATAAGGCGATCCGTAATATCCTGGGCAAAAGCAACAACCACCTCTTTTCCAAAATAGGTTCCTTTGTTTAGCCTCACCTCTTTGGGGAAAATCCGGCCGTTTTTATCAATGCCCCAAAATTCAAATACCTGCGGTTTTCCAAGGAATGCATTGTTTAATTTTTCGATGACCTCTTCAATATTATTTTTACCCGGGGCCGAGACAAATTCAGGTGTTTTTCCTATCATTTCCTCACGGCGGTACCCGTACATTTTTAAAGCACCTTTATTGATATCCAGAAATCGTCCGCTTTTGTCCTGTATATATATAGCATCATTTGCACTGTTAAAAAGACCTCTGTAACTCTCCTCTGATTTGAGCAGTGCCTCCTGAGCAATTTTTTGCTTTGTAATATCAGAGACGATGCTGATAATACCCGGATGGCCATCAGGCAGCAAAAACTTACGCTCATTTAACTGAACAAAAATTGTTGTGCCATCCTTTCTGATGTTTTTTTCAATATGGCTTAGTTTGACTCCCTTCAATATCTTCCTGATATTTTCCTTTACATTTTTTCTGGCATCAGGATGAACCACTGTCAATATACTTTTGCCAAGAAGGTCATTCTTCGGGATCTTCATTAATTCGCAAAAAGCCGGGTTCACATCGAGGATTAACCCGGATTGGTCCTGAATGATAATTCCATTCGGGGAAAATTCGAAAAGAGTCCGATACCTTTTCTCTTTGTTGACCAATTCTTCTGTGGCTTTTTTGCGATCAGAAATATCTTCAATAAAACCATCCAGAAACAATGGTTTTCCATTCAAATCTGCAGTAAGAATGGCTGATAATGCTCCATAAAAACGTGTACCATCTTTCCTTTTGAATAAAACTTCAATGTTTTTAACAAAGCCCTGTTTCAGAATTTTATTTAAAAAAGAGGTCCGGTCTTTCTGGTTGTCATAAAGCTGGGCCACATCAATGGAGAACAATTCTTTCTTTGACCTGTAACCAAACATCCTGAGGAATGCTGTATTGGCTTCCATGAATCTGCCTTTTGAATCGGTTGTGCTCCGGTATAAACCAACATTGAGGTTGTTGATCAGGGTCCGGTAGCGATCCTCTTGTGTCCGGAGTTTATCTTCGATTGATTTTCTTAAGGTGATATCGCGGCATGCGATACAAATTTCAACTACTGAATCTGTTTTATCCAGAATTAACTGGGTTCTTTCTTCAACAAAAATCACAGAACCGTCTTTTTTATATTTCCTGAAATGAAGTTGTCCGGTTAACTCTTTGTTCTTTATTTGCTCTCTGAGTCTCTTTCGAACTTTTTTGAGGTCGTCCTATAGATAATATCCCATATCATACTTCCCATCAGCTCATTCTCTGAAAATCCAAGTAATCTCCATGCTGATCTGTTCATCCTTACAATTTTGCCATCCGGACGAATTGAAAACAACATGTCAGGCGAACTTTGAGAGAGATCATCCAATGGCTCCCGGAAATTTAGCTGCTGCAACCTCTCCAGTTCATGACTAAGGATTACCACTTCATCTATCAGTTGCTGCTTATTCATTTCTTTGAGCGCTGTCATATTTCTTTTGAACCCGGAAATCACTATATTTTATCTTTGATTTGTAAATTTAAACTATTTATTCAGTACAAATAAATAACGTCAAATGCCCGTCTGTCAATTTATCTGCGGGGTGATGTTTTCATAAAGAGGTACTGACTGATGATGACCAGGGTCACCGTAAAGACAGTACTCAGCAAAGCCCTTTGCAAAGTATCGAAAAATCCTGAGAAGCGGAATACTTCAAGAAAAAAAAGAGCCATATGGTGTATAAATACAAGGATAAGGGCATACGAAACAAACCACCTGATTCCTAAATCTCTTATCGAAGGTTGTAATCCTGGTTCAAATTCTTTATTGACATCAATACTTCGGATGACCAATGGCCGGACAAAGGCCATGAGCACGCATGCCGCTGAATGCATTCCGGGTGTTCCTGAAAAAAGATCAACGGCAAAACCAATCAGAAATGAGGATATTAAAAGTAACCATCCCGGCGTCTCAAAAGGAATGAGTAAAATAAAAAACAGATAAAGAAAAGGATTAACATATCCACCCAAATGGATTTTATCCAGGATCAATACCTGTATTGGCACCAAAATGATCAATCGAAAAATATTTGCGATGAAAAGCCTGCTCATTCAGAAACCGTTTTTTGTAAAAATTCCTGTTCTTCTTTCATCAGACTGACAATAGCATATGCATGGTAAAGCTTATTAAAATCAACAGAGAATTGAATTTGCGCTCTTTTGAATTTCGACCGTTGATCATATATTGCAGGTGAACTAACCAGACCAATCAGGAGTCCTTCCGGGAAAATCAATGAATTTCCACTGGTGATAATGGTATCTCCGGGTAACAATTCAATGTGTGCCGGTACATCTGTCAACAATCCATAACGGTAATCATCTCCATCCCAGCTAACACTTCCGATATGGTTGTTTTTCTTAATCCTTGCACTTGTCTTGTTTTGCAGGTGAAGCACAGACATGACCCTGGCATAATTTTCCGATACCTCTACTACAGTCCCCACGATGCCATCTGAGGTAAAAACACCCATATCAGGTTCGATGCCATGGTACCTGCCCTTGTTCAGCATGATGTAGTTTTTTTGTTTACCAACTGTATTGCTGATCACCTTTGCTCCGATATACCTGAACAAAGGCTCTCTATGGAAAAAAACACTGGTGTCAGTAATCCTGAAACTTTGTTCAAGCTGTTCCCTCAATTGAATGTTTTCATCCCTCAATTGACGGTTTTCGGTTCTTAAGCCGAAATAGCCGGTGATGTTGTTATAGGTGCCAAGAACTGTTCCCGTTAACCGGTTGGTTGAGTTCAGAAAGGCAGCCCGCTGGTAGTTATTCCGGACTACCATGCTCAATGACAACACTTCTAAAATAACAAACAGAAAAAAGAAGTTATGCCTGATTATATATGAAAACAATCGCCGCACGCACTAATATTTTCAGGCTCCATAAAATGTCTTACTTAATAAGGAAAGTAAATTTATCAAAATTTTTCAATGCAATTCCGGTTCCCCGCGCAACAGCCCTCAGGGGGTCTTCAGCGACATGAACGGCCAGTTTGGTTTTCAGGTGTAACCTTTTGTCGAGTCCGCGCAGCATGGAACCACCTCCTGCAAGATAAATACCGGTGCGGAAGATATCTGCTGAAAGTTCAGGTGGAGTCATTTCAAGGGCATTGAGCACGGCAGCTTCAATTTTAGAAATGGATTTGTCGAGACAATGCGCAATTTCTGCATAATTGACCTTGATTTCCTTGGGGATTCCGGTAAGCATATCTCTGCCGTGAACTGCGTAATCGTCCGGTGGATTGTCAATTTCAACCATCGCTGCACCCACCTCAATTTTGATACGTTCTGAAGTTCTTTCACCAATGTTGATATTGTGTTGTTTGCGCATGTACTCTTCAATATCCGCATTGAAGTCGTCTCCGGCAATCCTGATGGATTTATTGTTTACAATTCCCCCCAGGGCAATGACTGCAATTTCACTCGTTCCTCCTCCAATATCAATAATCATATTTCCTGTTGGCTCCATTACATCGATACCAATCCCGATGGCCGCCGCCATCGGTTCATGTATCAATTTAACTTCCTTGGCTCCTGCCTGTTCTGCTGAATCCTTTACGGCACGTTCTTCCACTTCTGTGATACCCGAGGGGATGCAAATAACCATTTTCAGGGCGGGTGGAAACAATTGCTTTTTAGGCCATATCATCTTGATCATCTCCCTGATCATAAACTCAGCAGACTGAAAATCGGCGATTACTCCGTCGCGCAGCGGTCTGATTGTTTTAATATTCTCATGCGTCTTTCCGTGCATCATCATGGCCTCTTTGCCAACCGCGATAATACGTCCGGTATTTCGCTCAATGGCAACAATGGAGGGTTCGTCAACAACTACTTTGTCGTTATAAATGATGATTGTATTGGCCGTTCCAAGGTCAATAGCTACTTCCTTTGTTAAAAATGAAAAAAGACCCATATTCTATTATTTTCTGACCTGCCGGGCTAATCCTGTTTTATGATCCAGACTCTGGTTAGCCGGAAAGACTGATTGATTAATGCCTGAAATGTCTGAACCCTGTAAAAATCATACCGATGCCCATTTTGTTGCAACTATCAATTGAATCCTGATCCCTGACAGACCCACCTGGTTGAATAATAGCACTTATTCCTGCCTTTGCTGCTATTTCAACTGAATCTGAAAACGGGAAAAAAGCATCGGAAGCCATCACGGCTCCATGAAGATCAAATCCTGATTCCAGCGCTTTTAAAATAGCCTGCTTCAAAGCATCCACACGGGATGTCTGTCCTGCCCCTAACCCACATAATTGTTTGTCTTTTGCAAGAACGATGGCGTTCGACTTTGCATGCTTCACAATTTTATTGGAAAATAGCAAATCCCTGATCTCATACTCTGTCGGCGCCTTTTTTGTTACAACTTTCAGGTCTTCAATTGTTTCAGATTTCTTATCTGTGTCCTGAAGAATCACACCATTTAAGAGAGACCGGAAATAGCTATTGGGTAAACCGACTACCTTTCTCCGCAAAATTATTCTATTTTTCTTTGCCTCAAGTATTTCAAGCGCTTTTTCGTCAAATGCCGGGGCTAAAAGGACTTCAAAAAACAGCTTGTCGATTTCTTTAGCTGTTTCCAGATCAACCTTGCCATTGGTGATAATAACTCCTCCAAAAGCTGAAACCGGGTCACCTGCCAGGGCATCCCGCCATGCAGTTGTCAGTTGCTCACGGCTGGCAACTCCGCAGGCATTTTGGTGCTTCAGGATGGCAATTGTTTGTTCTTCAAACTCATCCACCAAATGGATCCCTGCATCGAGGTCACCGAGGTTATTGTAGGAGATGGCCTTGCCATGAAGCTTGTCGAACAGTGATGAAAGATCGCCAAAGAACCTTCCCTTCTGGTGAGGATTTTCACCATACCGCAGGACAGTACTTTCAGGAATGCTCATTTTGAAACTGTTAGTCCCATTCTTTTGAAAGTAATGATAGATAGCTATGTCATAATGAGAGGAAACATTAAATGCTTCGGCTGCAAAGTGTTGCCGGTCATCCAGGGTGGAGCTTCCGTTTTTTTCGTGGAGCAGAGCCAGTAACTGGTCATACTGTCCTGAAGTGGGAACAACCAGCACATCTTTAAAATTTTTTGCAGCCGCCCTGATGAGCGAAATACCCCCGATGTCAATTTTTTCAATGATCTCCTGTTCATTATTCGAATTGGCAACCGTTTGCTCAAAAGGATAAAGGTCCACAATCACCAGATCAATTTCAGGGATTGAATATTCTAAAATTTGTTCTGCATCCTGGGGATTCTCTCTACGGCCTAATATGCCTCCGAATATTTTAGGATGCAAAGTTTTTACCCGACCCCCAAGAATGGATGGATATTCTGTGATGGATTCAACCGGCATAGCCTCTATTCCCAGTGATTTGATAAATTCATAGGTCCCTCCGGTTGAGATAATATTGACTTCAAGATCATCCAGCTTATGAATGATTGACTCCAGTCCGGTTTTATGATAGACAGAAATCAACGCATTCCTGATTTTTTTCATCTCCAGTAAATTAAGGCATGATTATATTCACAATGGTGCAAAGTAACAATTAAATTTGCTTCAATTATTGGCTAAATGCTTTAATTTTACCAATTATTTTGCCTCAAAAAGGATATGCTTATTTTAAAACTCATCCGTGAGAGTTTCAGTTTTGCCTTGCATGCAGTGGCTGTTAATAAAATAAGAACGCTGCTTTCGTTATTGGGCATTACCATTGGGATTTTTTCGGTGATCTCGGTTCTTACCATTTTTGACTCCATGGAGAATGCCATCAGGAAAAGTATCAGTGAATTGGGGGATAATGTCCTTTTTGTCCAAAAATGGCCATGGGGAGGGGGAGGAGATTATCCCTGGTGGAAATATATCAAAAGACCGGAGCCAAAACCCGAAGATCTTAGCGAAATTCAGCGGAGAAGCCAGGCTGCGGAAACAGCTGCCTATATGTTTGAAGTTAGCCGGACAGTCAGGCATCAGGACAACAGCATGGAAGATGTTTCCATATTGGGAGTTTCCCATGATTATAATAACGTAATGACATTCGACCTTTCTGAGGGCCGGTATTTCACAGTGCCGGAGTCGCAGGGCGGCCGGAATGTTGCCATTATCGGCAGCCTCATTGCTGAAAACCTTTTCAGAGATATTCCTCCATTGGGAAAAGGGATCAGAATATTTGGAAATAAGCTGGAAGTGATCGGTGTCATAAAAAAAGAGGGGGAGGATTTGTTTGGGAGCTCTGCGGATAGCAGGGTCATTATCCCGGTGAATTTTGCAAAAAAATACATTGATATCCAGGAAGTAGGATCCACCATTGTTGTAAAAGCCAAACCAAATGTCACAAATGATGAACTTCGCGATGAACTGACAGGCATTATGAGGTCTGTCAGAAAATTAAAACCAAAAGCCGAAGATGATTTTGCCATCAATGAAACGGATATAATCTCCCGCGATCTGGATTCATTTTTTGGGGTCATTGCCATCGTTGGATGGATCGTGGGAGGTTTTTCGTTGCTTGTGGGAGGTTTTGGCATTGCCAATATTATGTTTGTTTCCGTCAGGGAAAGGACTAACCAGATAGGAATCCAGATGGCTCTGGGAGCCAAAAAATTCTTCATCCTGTTTCAGTTTTTGTTTGAGGCAGTTTTTTTGTCAGTATTTGGTGGTATTGTCGGCCTGCTTATCGTTTACGGCTTAGTGCTGTTATCGAAAGATTTTCCTTTCACACTCAACTTATCCCTTGCCAACATCGTCATTGGAATTTCTGTTTCTGCCCTTATTGGCCTCGTCTCCGGGATCCTTCCTTCATGGGTGGCTTCCCGCCTTGACCCGGTCGAAGCCATGCGTACCAGTTTTTAACCCTCATTGTGTTTAGGTACCCTCTTTCAATACTTAACTGTCACTTTTTCAAAAAAACAATCAAGGGTAAAAATTATTAAGAAAAATATTCCCGGTTTTTTTATCTTTACCGATTCAAACAAAACTATGCATAAGCGCTGGGTAATAAAGAAACAGGGAGAAGAAGACAAAATTCAGCATCTTTGTGAAGTGTTGAACATTGACCAGAATCTTTCTAATTTATTGGTCCAGAGAGGTATATCCACATTTGAAGAGGCGCGTTCTTTTTTCAGACCATCCCTCGATCATTTGCACAACCCCTTTTTGATGAGAGACATGGATAAGGCGGTTGAACGCATTGAAATGGCCATTTCGAAGCGTGAGAAAATACTTGTTTATGGGGATTATGATGTTGACGGAACAACAGCTGTATCATTGGTTTATACATTTCTTAAGAGGTTTTATGACCACGTTGACTTTTATATTCCTGACAGGTATGAGGAAGGGTACGGCGTCTCTTACAAAAGTATTGATTATGCACATGAGCATCAGTTTTCACTGGTTATTGTCCTTGATTGTGGCATCAAAGCGGTTGAAAAGATCGCTTATGCCAAAAGCAAAAACATTGACTACATCATTGCCGACCACCACAGGCCAGGGGCTGTTTTACCGGAAGCTGTTGCTGTTTTAGATCCGAAACGTTCCGATTGCAGCTATCCATATGATGAGTTATCAGGTTGTGGCGTTGGATTCAAGCTGATACAGGCGATCTCACAAAAAAAAGGGATACCTTTCAATGATCTGATTCAATACCTCGACCTTGTGGTGGTGAGCATTGCTTCCGATATCGTTAAAATTACCGGAGAAAACCGGATTCTGGCCTATTTCGGGCTTCATCTTCTCAATTCAAATCCCCGCCCCGGAATTGAAGCCATCCTAAGATTCAGCGGATTAAACAGGAAGGCAGAATCCCCGGTTGATGACACAGACTATATTTTTAGCAGGGAACTCACCATCAGTGATCTTGTTTTTTTGATCGGCCCTCGCATCAATGCAGCCGGGAGGATTGAAAGCGCTAAAAATTCTGTGAAATTGCTGATCGCAGAAAGTCTCCAGGGAGCAGAAAAATATGCCAACAAAATAAACGATTTCAATACGGAAAGAAAAGACCTGGATTCTCAGACAACCCTTGAAGCCATTGAAATGATAAGCAATGACCAACAGCTTTTATGTTCAAATTCAACGGTGGTGTATGATCCCGGCTGGCATAAGGGAGTGATAGGAATTGTTGCTTCCAGGCTGATTGAAACTTATTACCGGCCAACTGTTGTTTTAACAAAATCTAATGGACTGATCACCGGATCTGCCCGGTCGATCAAGGATTTTGATATTTATGATGCAGTAGATGCCTGCAGTGATCTGCTCGAACATTTTGGAGGTCATAAGTACGCTGCCGGATTGTCATTGAAGCCTGAAAATCTGGTTCCCTTTAAGCAAAGATTTGAGGAGTTTGTTACATCCCATATATCTCCCGGTATGCTGGTTCCTGTTGTTGAAATTGATGCCCGGCTTTGCCTGAATGATATCCATAAAAAGTTTTTCAAAATTTTAAAACAGTTTGCACCTTTTGGTCCGGGTAATATGTCACCCGTTTTCATGAGTGAGAATTTAATTGACACCGGGTTTGGCAGGGTGGTTGGGAAAAATCACCTGAAGCTGGAAGTTGTTCACCAGGATATCAGGGGATATCCGATTCCAGCCATCGCTTTTCAACAGAGTGAATACCTTGACCTGATCAACAACAACTATCCCTTTAATATTTGTTATCACATCGAGGAAAATGAGTGGAATGGGGTGGTGAATCTCCAGCTGAATATCAAGGATATCAAGCCCATGCATGAGGATCATGTTCTCTGATCTGTGGTTTTGATCCGGGTTTTCAATTAATCTCCCGCACTGTCATAGCAATATTGAAATATCTTTGCACAAAAAACAACTATGTATTCCGATTTTATCAGGGAACTTCAATGGAGGGGCATGATACATGATATGACCCCCGGCACATCAGAACAACTATCGCGTGAAAAGACAACCGGATATGTAGGTTTTGATCCTACTGCTGATTCTCTTCATATTGGAAATCTTGTACCGGTAATGCTCCTGGTTCATCTGCAGCGTAGTGGCCATCAACCGATTGTGCTTGTTGGGGGAGCAACCGGAATGGTAGGTGACCCATCCGGAAAATCTGAAGAGAGAAAACTGCTGGATATTGAAACCCTTCAGTATAATCTTGACCGGCAGAAAAAACAACTGATGAAATTCCTGAACTTTGAATCAGGAGATAACAAGGCGGAGGTAGTGAACAATTTCGACTGGTTTAAGAATATTACCTTTCTTGATTTTATTCGTGATGCGGGAAAACATATCACCGTGAACTATATGCTTGCCAAAGATTCCGTAAAAAAAAGACTGGAAGCAGGCATGTCATTCACAGAGTTTAGTTACCAACTGGTGCAGGGCTATGATTTTTACTGGCTTTATAAAAATAAGAACTGTAAACTCCAGCTGGGGGGATCTGATCAATGGGGAAATATTGTTACCGGGACTGAATTAATCCGGCGCAAGTATTTTGATGAAGGATTTGGAGAGGCTTCAGCTTTTGCACTCACCTGTCCGCTGATTACAAAAGCAGATGGCAGTAAATTCGGGAAAAGTGAAGGTGGCAATGTGTGGCTCGATCCGATGAAAACGTCCTCCTATAAATTTTATCAATACTGGCTCAATACGTCCGATGAGGATGCCGGTAAACTGATTCGTTTTTTTACATTGCTTTCAAAAGATGAAATTGAAGCATTCGAACTGCTACATGCAGAGGCGCCCCATCACCGGATTTTACAAAAGGAGCTGGCAAAAGAGGTGACCATCAGGGTGCATTCACAGGAAGATTTTGAAACCGCTGTTGAAGCTTCTGAAATCCTTTTTGGAAAAGGTACTACCGAAACTTTGAAAAAAATACCAGAAGAGACGTTACTGGCTGTTTTTGAAGGAGTTCCACAAAGGAATATTAACCAGTCTGAAATTTTAAATGAACTAAATATCGTTGAATTTTTGTCGGATAAAACCAATATTTTCGCTTCCAGGGGAGAAGCACGCAGAATGCTTAAAGACAATGGAGTTATGGTAAATAAAAGCAAAGTGAACGAGCAATATAAGATGGGTAAAAAAGACCTCCTGAATCATAAATATATCCTCATTCAAAAAGGTAAGAAGAATTACTACCTGGTTCGGGTGATGTAGGTTTTAATAATTATAACTGACCATTCCGGAAAACCGGCTGGCCGAAAGTAATAATGACGGATATGATAATGGATGAAACATTTGATTTGCTGAAAACCAGGCACTTTGATCAAATCAAAAACCTGGTGATTTCAGATCTGAGGATAGGCCTTTATATGACGGCAATCCGCTTATCGAATGGAAGCTGCGGCATTGCAGGTAACTATTTAACAGATTCTGATCATGATAACAGAAAGATAAGGGATTCCGGTGATTATTCACCAACCAGGATCAAAGGAAGAAGCGTGATAGACCTGATAGAAACTACAAAACAATCACCCATCATTGCCACCCTGAAAATGGCCGCTTTGAATGCCATTTCCTCCCGGATAATTTCAGAATCCGGGTATAAAATCTATGAGAATACTGATCCGGTTGATCTTCTGGATTTAGCAGATCAAAAGACAATTACCCTGGTCGGTGGTTTTCAGGGTTATATCCGGAAGATAGCACAGACCTCAAATAAACTGTATGTTTTGGAATTGAAGGAGAAGGCACTGAAGGAAGATCAGTTGCAATATTATGTTCCTGCCAGTCAGTATGGAGATGTAATACCCGGATCAGATATTGTCATCATTACAGGTTTAACCTTGATTAACAATACAATAGATAGTTTGTTACAGTCTGTTCAGCCAGGAACACAGGTCATTGTTACCGGCCCTTCAGCGAATATGATTCCCGATGTTCTGTTCCGGAATCATGTGACAATGATAGGAGCCACCCGCATTCTTGACCCGGATTTATTGTTTTCAGTTGTTGGTGAGGGAGGTGCAGGCTTCCACCTTTTTGAAGGCTGTGCTCAGAAGATTACCATAATGAATAACAAAGAATAGAAGACTGATGGTTCAAAAGACTACTTTAGTGGATATTTTCCTGATATTTGTCCTATGACAACTGATAAAAAGAGTATTGCATTATTGGTTGATTTTTTTGTCAAGAAGGGATTCCGGCACATAGTGATTTCTCCTGGATCAAGAAATGCACCAGTTATCCTTGCATTTACGCAGCATCCAGGGATTGAAGCGCTGAGTGTTGTGGACGAGCGCAGCGCTGCTTTCTTTGCCCTGGGCATTGCCCGCCAGACAGGTAAAACAGTTGCACTGTCATGTACTTCCGGAACCGCGACTTTGAATTACGCGCCTGCCATTGCTGAAGCTTACTATCAGAAAGTTCCCCTGCTGATCCTAACTGCCGACAGGCCTCCGGAGATGATTGATCAGGGTGACGGCCAGACCATCAGGCAGAAAAACATCTATGCCAACTATATCAAGAAGAGTTTTGAGTTGCCTGAAACCTGCAGTTCAGATGAAGAATTGACCCATGCACAACATATCATCAATGAAGCCATTCATCATACACTTGCACCTGATTTCGGACCGGTACACATAAACCTTCCTTTTACAGAACCGCTTTATGGACAGGCCGAAGATTATGCATTTAAGGACATATACAAGCCCTCTGCTTCCTGGGGGGAGGTGCCAGCCATTTCAGACCTGAAGATAAAATCACTGGCAAGCCAATGGAATTTAGCGGATAAGAAGATGCTGGTAGCAGGTATGATGAATCCGGATGTCAGGTTAGGCGTACTTTTGAAGAGGATAACAGATGATCCCTCGATTGTTTTGCTGACGGAGACTACATCAAACCTGCAGAACAACTGTTCCTGTCCATGCATCGACAGGGTTGTTTCGTCTGTTTTGCCGGAGGAATCAGAATCATACCGGCCGGAATTGTTAGTCACTTTTGGTGGACCTGTTGTCTCAAAAATGCTCAAGACCTTTTTACGCAAAAACAAACCCTCGGCACATTGGAATATTGATCCTGTGGATTATCAGATGAATACATACCAATGTCTGACAGAAGGCATTCCCTCAACACCCCAGAGATTTTTTGAATCTATATTACCCCATATCGAAAAACGAGCCAGTGATTATTTGGAGCAGTGGAGATCAAGGGATGAGCGTTCTGAAAGGAGGCATCAGGAATTTCTGACCAATACAGGCCACAGCGACCTGAAGGTGTTTGAAGTCATTTTAAATGAAATGCCTGATAACAGCATCGTCCATTTGGGAAACAGCACGCCGGTAAGGTATGCACAACTGTTCAGGACCCTTCAGCCGTTAACCTTTTATGCCAACAGGGGCACAAGTGGAATTGATGGTGCAGTCTCTACAGCTGCCGGATCAGCATGGGCAAGTCAACAACCAACAATAGTTATTACAGGCGATCTTGGGTTTTTGTATGATTCCAATGCATTGATGAATCACTATTTGAAAGGAAACTTCAGAATCATAGTCATCAACAACTCAGGGGGTGGAATTTTCCGGTTTATACCCGGCCCGGCCCAAACGCAGCAGCTGGAGACTTATTTCGAAGCCAACCATGCATGGAAGACTGAGTTTATTGCCAGGAATTTTTCAGTACCTTACGCGCATGCATGTAATCAGCAGGACCTGGTGGACATATTACCTGATTTTTTTAAGCCCCGGATTGATGGTAAACCTGCCATTCTTGAAATCATGACCCCCAACAAAAAAAATGCTGAAATACTCAAAGCCTATTTCCATTTTCTGAAAGTTTAAATGGTTCGCATTAAACAAATTGCGACCTTTGCTGTTCAAAAGGAAATGATACTAGCGAATGACAAGAGACTGGAGAACCATCGGGAAATTCGGGGATATTTTATTTGAGTTTTGGAATGGCATTGCTAAAATTACCATCAACAGGCCTGAGGTTTATAATGCATTTCGGCCAACAACGGTTTTCGAATTGGGAGAAGCCCTCAGAATCTGCCGTGAAGATCAGGAAATTTATACGGTGATCCTTACCGGGACAGGTGATAAAGCATTCTGTAGCGGCGGAGATCAAAATTACAAAAGTGAAGGTGGTTATTTGGATAAGGATGGTATTCCCCGTCTGAATGTTTTGGATGTGCAGCGGCAGATCAGGTCCCTGCCCAAACCGGTTATTGCCATGGTGAATGGATATGCGATTGGAGGAGGTCACGTTTTGCACGTTATGTGCGATTTGACCATCGCTTCGGAGAATGCCATTTTTGGCCAAACCGGGCCTAGGGTAGGCAGTTTTGATGCAGGGTTTGGATCCTCTTATCTGGCACGTCATGTAGGCCAGAAAAAAGCCCGCGAAATATGGTTTCTTAACTTTCAATACAGTGCATCAGAAGCTGAGAAGATGGGAATGGTGAATAAGGTGGTCCCATTGGATCAACTCGAAGATACGACGGTCGACTGGTGTTTGACCATGATGAAACGAAGTCCGATGGCATTGCGCATGATCAAAATGGGACTGAATGCTGAACTGGATGGTCAGTCAGGAATACAGGAACTTGCCGGAAATGCAACTTTGCTCTATTATCTCACAGAGGAGGCGCAGGAAGGGAAAAATGCCTTTCTTGAAAAAAGAGACCCGGATTTCAAAAAATACCCCAAATTTCCTTAAAAGTTTCAGGTGATGATGAGCAGATTAAAAGCCAGAGCATGGATAAAATCATTCCGGTTGCGAACATTGCCACTCGCATTATCCAGTGTTGCTTTGGGTTGTTTCATCGCTTATTACGATGGGGGTTTCAATTGGAAAGTGAGCATTCTCACAGTGATGACCACTCTTTGTTTACAAATCCTCTCAAACCTAGCCAATGATTATGGCGATTCCAAACATGGAGTAGACAGCGAGAAAAGGGTCGGCCCGTTGCGGTCGGTTCAGAGTGGCCTGATCAAACCTTTTGAAATGAAAAGGATGGTTTTGATATTTGTCATGTTGTCTCTCGGTAGTGGCTTATGGCTTATCTATGAGGGCACCAAAGGCATTCCTCTGGTATATGTTTTTATTTTTCTGCTGGCAGGCGTCGGGGCAATTATCGCAGCGGTAAAATATACAATTGGTAAAAATCCATATGGCTACAAGGGATTTGGCGATTTGTTCGTGTTTTTATTCTTTGGTTTGGCTGGAGTAGTCGGAACCTATTTCTTAAATACACATAGCTTCAAATGGGAGTTATTGCTTCCTGCTGCAGCCATCGGTTTTTTAAGTGCAGGTGTGCTGAATCTGAATAATATGCGTGACAGGGTCAATGATCAATTGTCAGGGAAAAATACCCTGGTTGTGATCCTCGGGATACAAAAAGCCAGGTGGTACCATTTTTCACTCATCCTCGGATCTGTCATTGCAGGATTGGCCTACATGATATTGAATTACCACTCACCTTTTCAAATGTTGTTTTTGCTGACCATTCCGCTGCTATGGATCAATGTTGTCGTTGTTTTCAACAATCAGGCTCCTGAAGAATTAGACCCTTATCTCCGGAAACTTGCTTTAGCAAGTTTGCTATTTACAATTACATTTGGTGTTGGTTTGATCGTCTGATCTTCAGGATCAAAAATTCCGGTATTGAAAGCTTCATTTAAAAAATATCAATTGAAATTCAGGTTTGATGCTGGTACTTCCAGGGGTGTGCTGAAGACCAGAGATTCATGGTTTCTCCTGCTGGAAGCAGAGGGTTCAGTCACCGGAATTGGTGAGTGTGCGCCACTAAAGGGTCTCAGCCTGGATGACAGACCTGACTTTGAAGATAAATTAAATGAAATCTGTTTTCGGATCAACCATGGGGAAGAAATACCAGACTTGCAATCTTTTCCATCCCTGCTGTTTGGCCTTGAAATGGCCCGGATGGATTTGAAATACGGGGGTAAAAGAATTTTATTTCCATCCTCGTTTGTTGAAGGCAAAGCATCTGTCCCGATCAATGGCCTGGTTTGGATGGGCAGCCCCGATTTCATGAAAAGACAAATCAAAGAAAAGATTTCAGCAGGTTTTAATTGCATCAAACTGAAAATCGGCGCCGTGGATTTTGATGAGGAGTTAAGTCTTATCAGGAATATCCGGAGTGAATTCAGTCCTGAAAATATTGAAATACGGGTAGATGCCAACGGTGCATTTCATCCCGGGGAGGCCCCCGGAAAGCTGGAGCAACTTGCAGCACTTCACATTCATTCTGTTGAACAACCTATCCGGCCCGGCCAATGGGATGAAATGGCGGCTTTGTGTGCCATATCACCCTTGGCGGTCGCACTTGATGAAGAACTGATCGGAGTTCACAAGTCTGAAGACAAACAGAAACTTTTATCTGTGATCAGACCTCAATATATCATTTTAAAGCCCGGATTGCTGGGAGGTATGAGTGCCTGTAATGAATGGATCAGTATTGCAGATGCTCATCATACCGGGTGGTGGGTCACCTCTGCACTCGAATCCAATATTGGGCTGAATGCCATTGCACAATGGACATTTTCGCTCGGGAACGGACTCCATCAGGGACTCGGGACCGGCCAACTCTATACCAACAACTTTGATTCACCCCTGTTCATACACCAGGGACATCTGCACTATGACACACAACGGCCCTGGAATTTGGAAAACCTCATCAATGAATGAAGCACACTATAGTCAGCTGACAATCAACGGGGAAACCTTCAACAAGGAATCACTCACAAGGCTGGTTCATGAAAACCTCAGACAGCATCATCTTTCTGATTGGGAAGAAGAATTTTTCGGTTTTTTACAATCCTGGTTCAATGATTCGGGGTGGATGAAAGTTGGTACTTCCGGCTCAACGGGTAAACCAAAAATGTTGTCCATACCTAAAACCAGTATGGTTGAGAGTGCTATCCGCACAGGGCGTTTTCTGAATCTGCGATCAGGACAATCGGCATTGCTGGCTTTGCCAGTCCGGTTTGTTGCAGGACAAATGATGGTTGTGAGGGCAATCGTATTGGGTTTGGATCTGTATCCTGTTCTGCCATCATCAAATCCGCTGAAAGATTTAAGAAGAAACTTTGATTTTGCTGCCCTGACCCCCATGCAGGTTATCAATACACTTGCATCAGAAAACGGATCTGAAAAAATCAAAGCCATTCATAAGCTGATCATCGGAGGAGGAGCTCTCAGTAAGGAGTTACTGGCGGAATTATCAACATTTGATAACCAGATATGGGCAACCTATGGCATGACTGAAACACTGACACATGTTGCGATGCAGAAGTTGACCAAACCAGACCCCACAGCATATTTTGAAGCACTTCCGGGTATCAGATTCAGTACTGACACAAGGGGTTGTCTTGTTATCAGGGATACCGGGTTGCAGCATGAAGCATTGATAACCAACGATCTTGTAAATCTTATGTCAGACACATCCTTTGAGTTCATCGGAAGGTTTGACCACGTGATCAATACCGGAGGAATAAAAATATTTCCTGAAAAGATCGAGAAAATGCTCGCACAGGATTTGATCAATAAACGATTTATTATTACAGGAGTCCCTGATCGATTGCTGGGAAACAAACTTGTGCTTGTGATAGAAGGGGAGGAGGATGAAAACATTAACCTCCGGAATTTAAAAAGTAGATCGTTATTGAACAGGTATGAAATACCCAAAAAAGTCATCTTCGTGAAATGTTTCCCGGAGACTGAAAACGGAAAAATAATCAGGAGAGAAATAATGGATTTGATTATTGACCAGGAGTCTGAATGAAATAAAATTGATTACATTTTTTATCTTTGCGCTCTTTTTATGAAAAAACCACAACGAATGAACAACAATTATTGTGTGATCATGGCAGGGGGAGTAGGATCCAGATTCTGGCCAATGAGCCGGACATCACGCCCGAAACAATTCATTGATATCCTTGGTGCCGGGAAAACACTGATCCAACAGACTTTTGACAGGTTTTTAGCCATTTGTCCATTAGAGAACATATATATTGTAACCAATGAAAGTTACAAGCAATTAATTCTTGAGCAACTGCCTGGAATGAAGGAAGATCATGTATTGTGTGAACCCCTCCGGCGCAATACTGCTCCCGCTATTGCCTACGCTGCTTTTAAGATCATCTCTGTTAACCCCGAAGCTAAATTGGTGGTAGCACCATCGGATCATATCATTCTGGATCAGGATAATTTTACCAGCGTTATACTTTCTGCCCTTCAGGCAGCCGAGGAAAATGAGTGGTTGCTTACCCTCGGAATCAAACCCTCAAGGCCTGATACAGGGTATGGATATATTCAATACTGCGATACACATCCGTGGGAGAAAGACAACAGTCTTCGCAAGGTGAAAACTTTTACGGAGAAGCCAAACCTTGACCTTGCCTTAACCTTCCTGGAAAGTGGTGACTTTCTTTGGAATTCGGGTATTTTTATCTGGTCAGTCAAAAGTATCATGGCTGCTTTTGACGAATATTTACCGGAGGTAAGCAATCTGTTCAGAGAAGGCATGAGCCTTTATAATACAGAACAGGAGCATGAATTCATCAATAAAATTTATCCGGTTTGTAAAAGCATTTCCATCGATTATGGTGTCATGGAAAAAGCCCGGAATGTTTATGTTCTTGAATCGGATTTTGGATGGTCTGACCTGGGAACATGGGGTTCCCTTTTCGACATCCGGGCAAAAGACGATAACAACAATACCATTGTCGGAAATCATGTAATGACTTTCGGCTCAAAAAACTGCATTGTTAATATGCCAAAAGATAAACTGGTGGTATTGCAGGGTCTTGATGACTATATCGTCGTGGAAGATGATAACATCTTGCTGGTTTGCAGAAAGACAGATGAGCAGGAATTGAGAGAAATCGTAAATACTGTGAAAATCGACAAAGGGGAAAAATTTATTTAATAATTAAACATATTCAAATGATGAAGAATTTTCTTATAGCACTTGCTTTATTTCTATTGGCGTTCAGTCCGGCAGTGAAAGCAGATGAGGGCATGTGGCTTCTCCTGCATATTGACCGGTTGAATCAGGTTGAACTTCGGAACATGGGGCTTCGGCTGACCCCTGAAGAGATCTATCATGTCAATAATTCCAGCCTCAAGGATGCTATTACCATCTTTGGAAGGGGATGCACCGCCGAGGTCATTTCAGATCAGGGATTACTATTGACGAACCATCATTGTGGTTACGGACAAATTCAGGAGCACTCTTCTGTGGAACATGACTACCTTTCCAATGGTTTCTGGGCGCAAAGTTTTGAGGAAGAGCTGCCCAACCCGGGATTAACTGCTACATTTCTAATAAGGATTGAAGATGTGACAGATGAAATACTTGGAGTGTTGAATGATGAAATGACCCAGACAGACAGGGCGCAGGTGATCAGGAATAAATCGCGTGAACTGCAGAATGCGGCAACGGAAGAAACCCATTATACTGCTTCCGTGCGCAGCTTTTTTGAAGGCAATGAATTCTATCTTTTTGTTTACGAAACCTTTCGTGATGTCAGACTGGTGGGAGCACCACCCTCTTCCATTGGTAAATTCGGAGCCGATACCGATAACTGGATGTGGCCGAGACATACGGGCGATTTTGCACTGTTTCGGATCTATACAGACATAGATGGGAAACCGGCAGATTATTCAACCGAAAACATTCCGATGAAACCTAAACATCACCTTCCCATTTCGCTTGAAGGTTATCAGAAAGGTGACTTCTCCATGATCCTGGGTTATCCTGGTGGAACACAACGCTACATGACTTCTCACGGAGTGAAAATGGCGCTCGACATCTCCAATCAGACAGTCGTTGATATCAGGGATGTGAAACTGAAGATCATGATGGAGGACATGCAGGCTGATCCTGCTGTAAGAATTCAATATGCCACCAAATATGCCAGGATCTCAAATTACTGGAAATATTTTATCGGCCAGAACAAAGGATTAAAAAGGCTCAGGGTTTACGATAAAAAAGTTGAACTGGAAGATGAGTTCTCACAATGGGTCAATCAGGCAGCCGATCGTAAAGAAAAATATGGTGAAGCGCTTCCTATGATCGCTAAAGCATACAACACTATTTCTGAATATGAATTGATAAGAATTTATCAAAACGAGGCCATTGCCCGTGGAAGCGAAATCCTTGGTTTTGCGGGAAGATTTTCGAATTTAAAAAAGGAACTTGAAGAGAAGAATCCTGACCAGGAAAAGATCAGTCAGGAGGTGGACAGGCTGAGCAAAATGGCTGAGGATTATTTCAAAGATTATCACTTACCAACCGACAGAAAACTTCTCGCAGCAATGCTTGAGATGTATGACAGAAATGTACCCGAAGGGCAGCAACCTCAATATTTAAAAGATCTGGCAAAAAGGCATAAGGGTAATTTTGAGGCATTTGCCGACAGGGTTTTTGCTACTTCGGTCTTTGCCACTCCCGAAAAGGTGGAAAAATTCCTTTCGAAGCCATCGGCCAAAGTCATTGACAGGGATCTGGCCTACCAGACCATACGAGCGTTCAATAATTTCTTTCTTGAGGAGATCAATCCAAAAACAGTTGAAGCAAGAGAAATGCTGAGCAGGGGAAACCGGCTGTTCGTGGCAGGCCTCAGAGAGATGCATCCTGACAGGGAGTTTTATCCTGATGCCAACTTTACCATGAGAATGACTTACGGACAGGTGCTGGATTACTATCCTGCCGATGCGGTGCATTATAACTATTTCACCACAATGACCGGTATCATGGAAAAAGAGGACCCGGACAACTGGGAGTTTGTTGTTCCTGAAAAACTAAAGGTTCTTTATGAAACCAAAGATTTTGGGAGATATGGAGAAGGAGATGTGATGAAGGTATGTTTCCTGACGAACCATGACATTACCGGAGGAAATTCCGGTAGTCCGGTCCTGAATGGGAAAGGCGAACTGATTGGTCTGGCATTCGATGGCAACTGGGAGGCCATGAGCGGCGATATTGCCTTTGAACCCGACCTGCAGCGAACCATCAATGTGGATATCCGCTATGTGCTGTTCATCATTGATAAATATGCCGGAGCAAAGCACCTGATTGATGAGATGACGATCAGTTCAGGACGTGCAAGAGTTTCAAGAGAATTAATGGATAGGGCTGAACCGAAAATGGAGGCGGTTGAGAAATAAATGATCCGGTTCAAACCGTGCACTGAGAGATCAGAAACTGGCTGAAACAGATACCGTTTTGAAAAAAATAGAGGCACTTGAGAAAGAGGGACAATAATCATATTCATCAGCGTTATCTGCGAGAAAAAAAAAGAAGTTCACGCAGATAACGCAGAACGTCGCAGAAATGCATGTGTAAATAGATCTGGGTTAACCCATGAAAAGTTGATTGATGCGGAAAAAATCAATCTGCCTCCGGCAGGCTTTTTACCAGCACATCTGCCATTTCAGCCACATGGTAGTTGATCCGCATCAGGGTTTCCATCACATCCATGTGGAGTTCATGGGTGGCAACCGTGTTTTCTTTTCGCTCGACGAGGCGTTGAAGATGACTTTTTCTGAATTCTGATCCCATGTTCAGGTATTTCAATTCTTTGTGGAGGATACGGTGCGCTTTTTTCAGATTTTTCTCCTCGAGCGCTTCTCTGAGCCTGGCCAACTGCTTCAAGGCTTTCTGGTGCATGGTTCTGATCTCCTCTTTGCCCTCTTCTGAGAATTCAACCTTCATACCGCGCTTTTTTCTGATCAGATCAAGCATATTTTTCTCGATCAGATCGCCCAGGTTCTCAAGGTATTTAGATACAGACAACAGCATGAATATTTCTGCCGATTGTTGATCGCTGAGCGGGTTGCGTTCAATTTTCAACAGAAATTCGGTGACCTTTTGTTGCAGGAAGTCAATTTTTTCCTCTCTTGCTTTGATCCCCTCCACTTTTGTAAGTTGCGGATAGAGAAAGTCGGGTGTAGGTTTGTTGTCAAGAAGCGGATAGATCACAGCATCCAGCATCCGGTGAAGGATCTTTGCCATGCGTGCCACCTCTGCTCTTGCCAGGTCAACTGCCAGGGCAGGAGTAAAGAGGCTGCTGTTATCGAGGTGGGTTGCCACCGGAGCAGGTATGTTTTCCTCTGCTTTGTCGGGCAGAAACCGGTTCACCATTTTTCCAAAAACACCGACAACGGGTAAAAATGCAATTCCCAGGCTTACATTGAACAGTGTATGTGCATTGGCGATCTGCCTTGGAACTTCTCTGGCAAGATCAGCAACCTCTCCCATCTCACTGTGTGGTGAAAAATACCTCACAAGCTCTGCAAACCAGGGGATCCAAAAAATGAACAAGAGCACACCGACTGCTTTAAATAGGATGTGAGCAAGCGCAACCCGTTTGGCTTCTCTATTGGCGCCAATAATAGAGAGTCCGGCTGTGACACAGGTTCCCAGGTTAGCGCCAAACATGAGCGGAATACCGGCATCAAGGGTAAGAATTCCCTGCTGGGAAAGCACAATAATAATCCCGATAAAAGCGCTGCTGCTCTGGATCAGTGCCGTGAAAACCGTTCCGGCAAGCAAACCCAGCAGTGGATTTTCGAGGTTCTTTAAAAATCCGATGAAAGGTTCATAGGTCCTCAAGGGAAACATGGCATCCGACATGAGTTTCATGCCAAAAAAGAGCAGCCCGAAACCAAAAATGGTCTCTCCGATGTGCTTTAATGCTTCGGCTTTGCTGAAAAAGGAGATCATAAAACCCAGGGCGATCATGGCAAGTGCATATTCATCCACACGAAAGGCGATAAGCTGCGCGGTGAAAGTGGTACCTATATCAGCGCCAAGGATAACCCCAAGTGTCTGTCCAAAGGACAGTAGTCCCACCCTGACAAAGCTGACCAGCATGACCAGCGTAGCGCTGCTGCTTTGAATGACCAAGGTGACCAAAGCGCCGGTCAGCAGTCCCATAAAACGATTGGTGGTCAGGGTGGCCAGAATCTTTCGCAATCCCTCTCCCGCTGACTTCTTTAGCCCTTCACTCAGCTTTGATAGTCCATACAGAAAGACAGCCAGCCCTCCGAAAAGGCCAATGATCAGAAAACTCCAGGAAATAGCTCCCGGTGAACTGCTCACAGAGACAGGATCCATAGATTAAAAAATCAGTGATTACCAGTCATCATCTGCTTTAACTTTGGGAGGTTTCATGCCATCTTTCAGGCTGTTTATCCACTCCTGTGCAAAGTCATCCAGTTGAACCAGGAAACTGTCCCATAAAGGGGTGTATTGAGGGTCATCCTTATTGAGCCATTTTTCAACAGGAATGCGGCTTGCCTGTCGAAGCACAAATTCGCTAAGGGTATATCTGTAGCGCCCTTCCCTGAACTCCAGAGAAAATTCATACTGAACAATGCCGGCATCAACCTCTGTTCCATCGGGTGCAGATGATTTGATTTTAAACCGGTGTAAACCTTTGATCAGACCACTTTCCGGATTTCGTGTTTTGGTTACATCCACAGGGTTGGCATAAAATGAATTGATCCAGGCAACAGCCCTGTTGAAGAACTCTTCACGATCACCCTGTTCTTCTACAACCTCCTGGTAAGTAATCAGTCCGCTATCTTCATCCACAGGAGCAGTTTGTGATTTCAGAGTTGTTGCAGCGAAGAAGAATAAGACGATAAAGCTTAAATTTCTGAAGATCATCCTTATAAAGATTTTTGCGTTGATGAAAGATGTAAAACGATTTCTGTGATGAATAATTTTTGCAAAAATAAAAAACCCTGACGATTGAGGTCAGGGTTTAAGTATTGCGATTAGGAAATGTTAGTACATTCCGCCCATTCCGCCCATTCCGCCCGGAGGCATGGCAGGCGCTGCCTCTTTTTCTTCCTTGTGCTCTGCTACCACACATTCAGTGGTCAGAAGCATTCCGGCAATAGAAGCGGCATTTTCAAGGGCAACCCTTGCAACCTTGGTGGGGTCAATGATACCGGCTTTCATCATACTTTCATATTTATCAAGGCGGGCATTGTAACCGAAATCACCTTTACCTTCCTTTACTTTCTGTACCACGACAGATCCTTCCATTCCGGCGTTTTCGGCAATCTGGCGCATAGGCTCTTCAAGTGCCCTCCGGATAATCTGGATACCGGTTTCTTCGTCTTCATTGTCACCTTTCAGGGCTTTCAGTGAATCGATAGCCCTGAGATATGCTACACCTCCACCAGGGATAATTCCTTCCTCAATGGCGGCACGCGTGGCATTCAGTGCATCATCAAAACGGTATTTTCTCTCTTTCATTTCGACTTCGCTGGCAGCACCAACATAAATTACTGCAACACCGCCGGCCAGCTTGGCAAGTCTCTCCTGAAGTTTTTCCTTGTCATAGTCAGAGGTGGTGGTTTCAATCTGTGCCCTGATCTGATTGATCCGGCCTTTGATGTCCTCTTTTTTGCCTTTACCACTGACAATAGTCGTATTGTCTTTGTCAAGGGATATTTTTTCTGCCTGACCCAACTGGTCAAGAGAAGTATCCTCCAGTTTGTAACCCTTTTCCTCAGAGATGACAGTGCCACCTGTCAAAACGGCAATGTCTTCCAGCATCTCTTTCCGCCTGTCACCAAATCCGGGGGCTTTTACGGCAACAACCTTCAATCCGCCTCTCAGTTTGTTAACGACCAATGTCGCCAGCGCTTCGGTTTCAACGTCTTCGGCGATGATCAGCAGAGGACGGCCGCTTTGAACTACCTTTTCTAGGATGGCGATCATATCCTTCATCACAGAGATCTTCTTGTCGTGGATGAGGATATAAGGATTTTCATATACCGCCTGCATTTTTTCCGTATCCGTCACGAAATAGGGTGAAATGTAACCGCGGTCAAACTGCATGCCTTCCACCACATCAACATAGGTTTCGATGCCTTTGGCCTCTTCGATGGTAATCACGCCGTCCTTTTTAACTTTGCCCATCGCTTCGGCAATCAGTTTTCCTATTTTTGAATCGTTGTTTGCAGAAATGCTAGCAACCTGCTCCACTTTTTCACCACTGTCATCAATCTGTTTGGTTTGCGCTTTCAGTGACTTCACGACCTTTTCGACCGCTTTATCAATTCCTTTTTTAAGATCCATCGGGTTAGCGCCGGCTGTAACATTCTTAACTCCGGTTCCAACAATGGACTGGGCCAATACTGTGGCAGTGGTTGTACCATCACCAGCTATGTCGTTGGTTTTGGATGCAACCTCTTTCACCATTTGAGCACCCATGTTTTCAATGGTATCTTTCAGTTCTATTTCTTTGGCTACTGTAACGCCGTCCTTGGTAATGATTGGAGCGCCGTAGGATTTGTCAATGATTACATTGCGGCCTTTGGGCCCGAGGGTTACCTTCACTGCATTGGAGAGCTCATCTACTCCTTTTTTCAATGACTCTCTTGCTTTCAGATCAAAAATAATGTCTTTTGCCATTTTTATTGAATTTTTTTTGATTACAAAATATTATACAATTGCATAAATATCAGATTCCTTCATGATGAGGTAGTTTTTCCCATCATAGTTGATCTCAGTTCCGGAATATTTTCCGTAGAGTACTGTATCTCCAACCTTCACTGTGATTTTGTGATCTTCAGTTCCGGGTCCAACAGCGACTATCACCCCTTTTTGAGGCTTTTCTTTTGCTGTATCGGGAATGATGATTCCACCCGCGGTTTTCTCTTCAGCCGACGAGGGCTCAATCAAAACGCGGTCAGCCAGTGGTCTGATTTTTACTTTTGCCATAGTTTTCTGGTTTTTAATATTAATATGAATTTAACTATCATTTTTTGGGCAAGCGCTGACATAATTTATGCCAAATAAAAAATGTCAGCGTGTTTGTGACACTCTGACATTTTTTAAGTCATTTTGTATTTTTCAACTACTCAAAATCAGGATCCTCACCCGGAGGGGGTGTAAAATCCTGAACGGGTTGAATATCCCTGTATAGTTCCTGAAGATCGGCGTCTCCCATCTGAACTTCAACTCCCCTGGGTATGATAAAGACAGACACAAGACTGAAAACCAGCAGAGCCACTGCCAGGGTCCAGGTGGCTTTTTCAAGAAAATCGGCTGTTTTCCGAACGCCCATGAATTGATTTGACGATGAAAAATTGGAGGCGAGTCCTCCGCCTTTTGAGCTTTGAACCAGCACTATAAGCGTCAGTAAAACGCAGGTTATGATGATTAATACTGAAATTACAACATATGCTCCCATTTTAATCTGCTTTTAATCAGTTTGTTTGACTCTTTTTAATTTTTTCAATTTGGGCTGCAAAGAAACTACTCTTTTCCGGATATTCCAAACTTAATTTCCTGTAAATTTGAATGGCTTTTGCAAAATTACCCTGAGACAGATAAGTTTTAGCAAGCGTTTCTGAAACAATCTCCTCTTTGTCCTGCAGGCTTCGATTGGCGTAATCTACCGGATCGAAAAACTCACTTTTTGGCGGGGATGTAATTTTGGGCTCCTCCCGGATGAACTTATCAATGAGCTCTGACGCTGATCTTTTGCCCGGTCTTATCTTCTCCTCGGGTTGCTCTTTCAGGTGTTCAAAGTCATAATCCTTGATGTCCGGTTTCAATGTAAACTTTTGTGCCTGGGTTTTTTCAACCAGTTCTTCAAGTTTTCCGACGATTTCCCTGATCGGTGTAACCGGAATTTGAGAGGTGTCTGCTGCAGATTCAATGAGCAGGTGGTTGATCTCATTGCGCAGTGCATCCAACAGGGATTTGAGTCCGGGTTCCTCTCTGTCCGGATATCCTTCAGCGGCAATTAAAGTTAACCGGCTTTCTCTCCGGTGGGCCATCTCCTGACCTGAATTTATGAATCCTTCTTCATGCACAGGATTTAAATGCCTCTTCAGCAATTTTCTGTCAGCACAATAGGCAGCCGTTATTTTGAGATGTTGGTTCAACCGGATGTCACTTCTTTCATTAAGACTCATAACCAACAACAGTCTGGCAGTCTGGCAGAATGGGTATTCCTTCACCAATGCTTCAAGCTGCAGGGTATCACTTTCCGTTAAATTTCCCGGTGATTTTAAATAGCCGATGAATTGATTCCGGTTCATATTTTGCTTATAATAACCTACCAGTTTACCACAGCCTTGTTAAAGACATCTTCAACCAGCATGGTGTTAATTTCCTCAATGAGTGCTTCCTGAACTGCAGAGAGATTCTGGCTGCTCGAATAATCAGCATATCTTGAAAACGAACTCTTAAAGCTCATCTTTTCATCCACTGTATTTTCAAAAGAGACTTCAATGGTTATTGTCAGCCGGTTCAATGCTGCCTGGTCATCGGTCTGTATGGCAACCGGCTGCGTCCGGTAATCTCTGATAAAGCCTTCAAGATTCATATCTCCGGCAGAGGTAACAAGAACAAGACTGGTTTCTGAGGCAAACTTATCCCTGAAGGCATCAGTAATTTTCTGGCTTAGTGTAGGTTCAACCAATGAAGCATTGTTCTCGAAATAACCGATGTAGATGGTTTTGACTTCCGGGGGAATAGATGCTCCGGTGAAGGAGTAATTCACCTTACAATGACTAAAAGTCAGCAGAACAGCAATACCGGTGAATAAACACCATTTTTTCAATTCGATTTTCATTTGCACTCAGGGAATGTCATATTCTTTGATTTTACGGTAAAGCGTCCTTTCGGAGATTCCCAGCTCTTTGGCTGCATTTTTTCTTTTACCGTTGTGTTTTGCCAGGGCTTTCCTGATCAAATCAATCTCTTTCTCTTGAATGGACAGAGATTCTTCAACGATCTCGAGCTCCTGGATGGGATCATCATCATCCTGCTCAACTTTGGGGAAATGCTTGATTTCATACTCTTCCCTCTCTTTACCAGCGTTTTCGATATTTTGAAAATATTTCTTCATCAGTTTTGAGTTGCTCTGCTGCATTTCCCCTGACATCTCCTCATTGCTTAGAATCTGGCCCACTACCTGCTTCAGGTCATGAATATCTTTTTTCATATCAAACAGGACTTTATAAAGCAGGTCACGCTCCGAAATGTCATGACCCTCTTCTCCCCGGCGATACAATACCGGCAGGTCAGAATATTGGGCTGACGGAAGATATTTTTCAAGTGTATTGGCTGATATCAGCCTATTTTCCTCAATAATAGAAATTTGTTCGGTGATATTTTTTAATTGCCTTACATTGCCATGCCAGCGGTAATTCATTAAAAGTGTAACCGCTTCATTCTCTAACTGAAGTGGCGGCATTCTGTACTTTTCTGCAAAGTCGGCGGCAAACTTCCTGAACAGCAAATAGATATCTTCTTTGCGGTCTTTCAGACGGGGTACGTTGATAGGTACTGTATTTAGCCGGTAATAAAGATCTTCTCTGAATTTTCCCTGGCTGATTGCCTGCATCAGGTCAACATTGGTGGCTGCCACCACCCGTACATCGGTTTTGATAACCCTGGATGACCCCACTTTGAAAAACTCACCCGATTCGAGTACACGCAAAAGCCTAACCTGGGTTGATAGGGGGAGTTCAGCCACCTCATCCAGAAAAATCGTACCGCCATTGACCACTTCAAAATACCCCTTGCGAGCTTCATGTGCTCCTGTAAATGATCCTTTTTCGTGACCGAATAGCTCTGAGTCAATGGTCCCTTCCGGAATGGCACCACAGTTCACGGCAATGTAGGGTCCATGTTTCCGTGCACTGAGCTGATGTATGATCTTTGGAAAGACCTCTTTTCCAACACCGCTTTCACCTGAGATCAGAACCGTAAGATCCGTGGGAGCCACCTGCCTGGCGATATCTATTGCCCTTTCCAGCAAGTGGGAATTACCGATAATGCCAAAGCGCTGTTTAAGAGCCTGAATCTCCATAACTCAATCTATCATTGATTTATACAAAATTACTCAAATAATGGTGAAGTCTTCTATTAAATTATGTTAAGATGAAGGTTTGGCCAGTAGGTTAAACATGATTTTTTACATCTTTCTTTATTCTTTGTATGTGCCCCCTCCCCAGTGCTTTAACTTCGCAACCAAGCTCAAAATACCTTCGTATCTTTTCATCACCTAGGATGCCAAATGCATCAACAACAGCAACCGGCCCACCGGCCCACTTCACAATGTCCTCCGGCTGAAGATCGAGGTATTGCTTGTGCGGGACTGCAAGTATTACAGCTTCAACTCCGTGCATGGCTTTGGCCAGGTCTTTCTGAACAACAACCTCTTTGAGGTGCTCCTGATTCCGGAAAAAACGTGCCCAGCTCTGATCCGGATTTTCATCCTGTTTTTCAAATTCATCCCAGGCAACCACATACGGATCATGAACCCTCATCTCGGCGCCCATCTCAGTCAGTTTCCTCACCACCAGTTCACTCCCGCTGTATCTTGTATCGCCCACATCCTGCCGGTAGCTTGCTCCGGCAATCAGTACTTCGGATCCTGCAATATAGCGCCCCATGTTGCGCAGTGCATCACGAACCAGTTCAGCCACATGCAGAGCACGGGTATCGTTGATATCGATGGCATTGGGAGTGATCTGGAATACGTTGTCACCATCCTCAAAGCCAAGGATGTGCCTGTAAGCCCAGTATCCCAGTCCACCATCCTTCGGAAGGCAATAGCCTCCGATTCCAGGTCCCGGGAAAATCATGTTGCTATGGGTTGGCCGCACTTTGATGGCATTGATCACTTTGATCAGATCAACACCATTGCGCTCTGAAAAGAGACTCCACTCATTCAGGAATGCAAGAATGGTTGCCCTGTAGGAGTTTTCAACGATCTTCGTTGTCTCTGATTCTATAGGGCGATCCATTACAGTTAAAGGAAACTTTGTTGTATTCAGTACTTCATGAAGGAATTTTTCAACCCTGATGCGTGCTTTATTGTCACACCCCGAACAAACCCTCCAGAAATCGCGGATAGAGGAGACGTATTCCTTACCGGGCATCACCCGTTCGAAACTATGTGACAGGAGTGGTGTATCTTTCAGGCCGCGCTTCGCAAACGCTTTCTTGAGGATCGGCCAGGCAACAAATTCGGTTGTGCCGGGCGCAACAGTTGTTTCAATGAGCACAAGTGCATGAGGCTGAATGGTTTCGCCAATGGTTTTCATGGAAGATTCCAGTGCTGCCATATCGGTTTCCCCTGACCGCATATTGCCCAGTTCCTGCTTGGCATAATCACATTGCACATCCACCACGACCACATCAGCTAGTTTCAGACAATCGCTGTTGAATGTTGCAACAAAGGTTTTCGATTCCCTGGCGGTCCGGCTGATGATCTCTTCCACTTCCGGATCCTCGGCTTTCACAGGAGAAATTCCCTTGTTTACCATGGGGATTTTCCAATAGCTGCGCTCACTTGGACGCTGATAACCGATCACAAACTTTGAACTCTTTCCGGTTTTGTCTTTGGTGTCAGCCACAATGGCGGCCATTACAATCCCAACAAAACCGAGCCCCATCACCACAACAACCTCCTGGCCTTTTTCTTTTGCTTCAGCAGCCAGCTTTCTGATCCTCTCAAATTCTGCCGCATAATCCTCTTTTGAGGGAATCCGGTACTTCTCGCCCGATGGGCTGATGGAAAATTGTTCTCTCATTTTATCTTGTTTTAGAAATTAACGAATGGTTGCATTTAATTTTTCACGGTAAGCCTGCATAAGCCTCGACATGACGCTTTCAATGGTTTCGTCCTGCAATGTTTTTTCTTCATCCTGCAGGGTGAAACTTACAGCATAGGATTTCCTGCCTGGTTCAATCTTTTCCCCTTCATAAACGTCAAAAAGGGTGACACCTTTGAGGAGATTTACTTCCGTTTCGTAGGCTATTTTTTCAATATCACTGAAGAGCGTGTTTTTATCAACCAGCAGGGCAAGATCACGACGGACTTCCGGATATTTTGGCAGTTCTTTGAAACCGATGGTCTTTCCTTTCAGCAATCTGAAAAGATGATCCCAACAGATGTCTGCAAAAAACACATTGTTTTTTATATCAAAAGTACCAGCAAGTTTTCCAGAGAGTTGCCCTATTTCTATAATATCCAAACCGGATGAACTAAAAACCAGCCCTTCGGTGAAATACTCTTTTTCTGATTTACTGCTGCTTAATATTCCCGGCCCGATTCCCAATCTTTTTAACAAATTAAAAGCAATGGCTTTCAGGTAAAATACATCTGATTCCGAACTCCTGGTGTACCAGTTCTCTTTCTCTTTTTGTCCAGTCAGGAAAATGGCCAGGTGCAAAGTTTCCCTGTATTTTTCAGTGACTCCCTTCCCCGACGGAATATTGGGTACACGTTCGTAAACTGTACCCAACTCAAACAGTTTCAGGTCGAATTTCTTTCGGTTCTGATTGTATTGAATGGTTTCAAGCCCTCCGAACAGCAGTGACTGCCGCATCGTATCCAGATCCCTGCTCAGGGGGTTCATGATTTTTACATTCAATTCAGGATCAAAGCCATTACTGTTTGTAAAATATGATGACCTCGTCAGAGAGTTATTCATAATTTCGTTGAAACCATTGCTGCTCAGGAAATCACAGGCGATGTTCCTGGTCTTTTCAGGATCAGGCCTCAGATAACGGGCCACGGAGGAGGTTTGTTCCTGAGGAATTTCAATGTTGTTGTATCCGTAAATCCGCAGTATTTCTTCAATGACATCAGCCTCCCGGGTAACGTCAACCCTGTAGAAAGGGACCGTGAGTTCCGGTCCGGTTGCGGTTTCCTGGATCACCCCGAATTCAAGAGACTTCAGGATATTCTTTATGACCTCTTTCCCGATCTTTTTCCCGATCAACCTGTCAATGTTGTGCCAGCTGACACAAACCTTTTTCCGTCCGAAAGGATTTGGATAAACATCTTTAACATCAGATGAAATAACCCCTCCTGTTATTTCACGTATCAGCAATGCAGCCCGCTTGAGGGCATAGAGTGTCATATCCGGGTCAACACCCCTTTCAAACCGGAAGCTTGCATCTGTTTGTAAATCATGTTGCCGTGAGGTTTTCCTGATATGAACCGGATCAAAAAGAGCACTTTCCAGGAAAATATCTTTTGTTTTTTCAGCCACGCCTGATTTCAAACCGCCAAAGACACCGCCAATGCACATGCCCTCTCCGGCATTACATATCATCAGGTCGTTTGAAGTAAGTTCCCGCTCCACTGCGTCCAGTGTTGTGAACCGGGTCCCTTCCGGCATTTTTCTCACGATCACCTGCCTTCCGGTAATCTCATCTGCATCGAAAGCATGAAGGGGCTGGCCGGTTTCATGTAAGACATAGTTGGTGATGTCCACAATGTTGTTGATCGGTTTGAGACCGATCGCATTCAATCTGTTTTTCAGCCAGACGGGTGATTCTTTCACAGTTACACCGGAAATGGTCAGGCCGGCGTACCGGGGACATGCCTCCGGGTTGAGCACTGTAACCGGAATGTCGAGCCGGTTGTTATCCGGTTTGAATTCATCGACTGCCGGAATTTTCAATTCCCTTTTCGCAGGATTACCGTCCATGAAATCAGTGTTATCTAAAACAGCTTTTATATCCCGTGCCACACCAATATGCGACATGGCATCGGTTCGGTTGGGAGTAAGTCCGATCTCAAAAACAAAATCCTCTTCTACCCCGAAATATTCACTTGCCGGAGTTCCGGTTTTTGCCGACGGATCAAGCACCATGATCCCTTCATGTGACGTACCCAGCCCAGTTTCATCTTCGGCACAGATCATCCCTTCGGATACCTCTCCCCTTATTTTTGCCTTTTTGATCTCAAAGGCCTCCTCATCTTTGTAAAGGATTGTGCCAACCGTTGCCACCACAACTTTCTGTCCGGCGACCACATTTGGTGCGCCGCAAACGATCGGCAGAACCCCGCCCCGGCCAATGTCAACGGTTGTTACACTCAGCTTGTCTGCGTCAGGATGTTTGGCACAGGTTTTTACTTCTCCAATCACAAGTCCCTGCAACCCTCCCTTAATCGACTGCCATTTTTCCAGTCCCTCTACTTCCAGCCCGCAATCGGTGAGAAGCCTGGCTATTTCATCCGGTGATTGGTAAATGTCGAGGTATTGCCTCAGCCAGTTGTATGAAATCTTCATTCCGCACCAATTTTAAAGAAGGTGCAAAAGTAAGGTTTTACGGCA
>JBLRXC010000024.1:0-32317 GCA_047920975.1 Bacteroidales bacterium
CGGAGATTAAAGGGTATATCAATGAAATGATCAGTTCCAATCATACCCTGGAGGCCAAAATGATTGAAAAGTTTTTCAATGAATACTTTGAGGAGGTGGATGAACATCTGTCGTATGAGGAAAAGACTGCTTTCCCATTCTTTTGGCAACTTGCAGGTGAAGAAACTATTTCAGGATCAGGGAAATTTTCTGCCAGGGAATACAGGGATCACCATTCCGATATTGAAACCAAGCTTGCTGATCTGAAAAACCTGCTATTGAAGCATATCTCAATCAAAGACGACAGGAAACTGAGAAGGAGACTCCTGCTGAGCCTCTTCGAACTGGAGTTTGATCTGAAAATACATTCAGTGATCGAAGAGATGATCCTGATTCCCCTGATTGATCAAATCGAAACAGCCAGGCCCAATGCATGAAAAAAAAGTCAACATGATCATTATTGAACCCTCGGAAATTATTTTTGAGGGTTTGACAAATATCCTGCTGAAAGGAAAGCCTCACCTCAATCTGTTCAGGGTAGATGACCTGGATGAGGTGGAGAGTCTTCTGGCCAGAAACAAAATCCATTTCGTGATCATAGACCCTGCCCGGATCCAGAATCGCGAAAAAGCATTCAGGAAGTTGAAAAAATCAAGCCCTGAACTGCGCTGGCTGGGTATGGTTTATTCATTTTTCGGGGATCATATGATGAACCAGTTTGACGGGGTGATCACCATCAACAGTTCACCACCGGAAATTCTTGATCTCATCCATAAGCTGGGCGACAAAGAATGGCAGGAAAAAAACACAGCCAGACAGGAGCAACTTTCTGAAAGAGAGATCGAAGTTCTCATTCAATTGGTGAGTGGTTTATCCAATAAGGAGATTGCCGGGAAGCTAAACATCAGTACCCATACGGTGATAAGCCACCGGAAAAGCATAACCCAGAAGATTGGTATCAAGAGCCAGTCGGGACTTACCATTTATGCCATTTCAAATAAAATAGTCGAACTCGGGAACCTCCTGTAAATCGTCTTTTCCAGCATCCCATGCATTGGGGATGCACACATTTAAAAATCCCTATATTTTGGGATTGCAGACCCCGGAAGGAGCATTTACATTTGTCAAAAAAAAAATATTTTTTTCATGAAAAGTACTGTGGCATTTTTCCTGGGTATATGTCTCGGTCTGTCTATGCTTAAAGGCCAGGAGACAGATACAACAAGCTCCGTTTATCTCAACACAGTGGAGTCAATGCTTAAAAAAGATGGCAACCTGATGCTGGGAGGCTATGGTGAAGTTCATTACAACCAGCCGCTACATGCTGACCAAAGAGATCCGGGGACACTCGATGTACACAGGATTGTGATGTTTCTTGGTTACAATTTTTCTTCAAAAACTCAGTTTGTGTCTGAAATTGAGTTTGAACACGCCAATGAAATCTGGGTTGAGCAGGCCTTCCTGCAGCACAGGATTAATAAATATTTCAATCTCAGGGCAGGACTGCTGCTGATTCCCATGGGTATCATCAACGAATACCATGAACCGCCAACATTCAACGGCGTGGAACGCCCGGTGATTGACAACAGGATTGCGCCTACAACCTGGAGAGAAATTGGAGCCGGTTTCGCAGGAACCTGGTTACCTTTATCCATCCGGTATCAGGGCTACGTAGTGAATGGGGTCAACGGATACGACTCAAAAGGGGTTCTTAACGGGACGAATGGCATCAGAAGCGGAAGGCAAAAAGGATCGAATGCATACATGAGTTCACCTAATTACACAGCAAAAGTTGAATATTTCGGGGTTAAGAACCTCAATATCGGCATCTCCGGATATTTTGGCAATTCCCAAAGCAGACTTTACAGCAAGCTCCATCGCGACAGTGTCAATATGGTTGCAAGGGCCGATTCTTCCATCGTTTTCATTTCCATGGCAGGTGCAGATTTCCGTTATGAGGTGAGAGGTGTTGAACTCAGGGGACAGTTTTACTATACCTCCTTTTCAAATAGCGAAGCTTATAACCAGTTTACATCCGTAAATGGCATTGCCAATGATCTGGGAAGCTCAATGGTGGGTTATTACATCGAAGCAGGGTACAACATTTTCAGGCATTTTGACAACATCAGGACCGGATTGGTTACATTTATCCGGTATGAAGGATACAACACCCACCACACGGTTAATTCCTCCATGGAGGCCAATAAGATGTACGATAACACCGTCATCACGACAGGGCTAACTTACAGACTTAACAGAGGAGCTGTGATAAAAACCGATCTTCAGTTCTTTAAATCCGCTGCCGACATTAAATTTTCAAGGGTATTCAATGCAGGTGTCGGGGTTATGTTCTAAACCTGGTAACAATGTATAAAGGAATAAAGATATTCTTGCTTTTACTGCTTTTTGGGAACACGCTCGCCCAAAATGATATTGATTTTCATGCAAAAGAACTTGTCAGGGCGCTGCGAAAAACCGGAAATCAGGAGATATCCGGTTTTTCTGAAATTCCTGTCCCTGCATTATTTTCCAAACACGATACGCCAAACGGGATATTTTTTGTGAACAGGATTGAAGATTCCGGTGTAAAGTACATTTATGTAGGGCGGGTTTATACATGCAGGGCGGATGGTTGCACTTTGCAACCGGATATAAAAGGAGGTATGAGTGCAGAATACTTTGATTATTTTATGTTTTTTGATGCAACCCTGAAAATAAAACTTGTCAGGATCTTTAACTACGAAGCCTCTCACGGACATGAAATAACCGCCAGGGGATGGTTGAAGCAGTTCGAAAATTATGACGGTTCAAAGCATCTGGAGGTAGGTAAAAACATCGATGCTGTCTCCGGTGCAACCATTTCGGTGTATGGAATTACACATGATGTGCAGTTAAAATCGGAGATGCTCCGAAAGTTGCTGAACTGACTCACGAAGACAATGCCCCGTCATTTTTTTTCCGGAGCAGAAACAATCCGGCAAAAGTCAGCAGGCCATTGACTATCAGCAACTCAAACCCAAATTTATAACCGTTCAGCATGACTTCGGAAGAGATGCTCAGGAAATAGCAGATAATCGGAGAGAGAAGAGCAATGAGCGGAACCCATTGATCATTGACCTTCCACCTGGTGAAAAGGCCGAAAGCATATAATCCAAGGAGTGGACCGTAAGTATAGCCTGCAATGGTGAACAGTTTTTCAATCACTGCCTGGTCGTTGATGGCTCTGAACAGCAGGATGACAAATAAAACCACAATGGAAATGACGATGTGTACCTGCTTTCTGGTACGCATTTTCTGTCTTTCGGAGAGCTGGTCCTTTTTTTCAATCCCAAGAAAGTCAACCGTGAAGGAGGTCGTAAGTGCTGTGAGTGCGCTATCGGCACTTGAGTAAGCTGCGGCCACCAGTCCGATCAGAAACACAATGCCCGAAAAAGCTCCCAGGTGCTGAACCGCGATCGTTGGAAAAAGGTCATCGGTTAATTCAGGAATGCTGATTCCTGCCTGCGTGGCATAAAGAAAAAGGATGGCGCCGAGTGATAGAAAGAGCAGGTTTACCGGAACGAGGATCCAGCTCAGGGTGATCATGTTTTTTTGCGCATCCTTCAGATTGCGGCACGACAGGTTTTTTTGCATCATATCCTGGTCCAGCCCCGTCATCACAATGGCGATGAATGCGCCACTGAAGAACTGCTTTAAAAAGAAACGCTTATCCTGCCAGTCAGAAACAAGAATCTTTGAATAATCACTGTCAGCAATCATAGTGACCAGCCCCGACAGGCTCAGATTCATTCTCACAGAGATCAGATAAACCGATATTCCAACCGCCAGCAGCATAAAAGTGGTTTGCAGGGTATCTGTCCAGACAATTGTTCTGATACCACCCTTGAATGTGTATAGCCAGATGAGCAGGATAAAGAGTGCAATGGTCACACCGAAGGGTATATTCCAGGCGTTAAAAACGAAAATCTGGAGTACATTCACCACAAGGAACATCCTGAAGGATGCCCCGATAATCCTTGAAAGAAGAAAATAAAAAGCGCCGGTCTTGTACGACCAGAATCCAAACCTGCTCTCCAGGTAGGTATAGATGGAGGTGAGATTCATTTTGTAATACAGGGGGAGCAGAATCCTGGCAATGGCAAAATATCCCAATAAATAACCGATGACCACCATCATGTAAGAAAACTGCGATGCACCCACCCAACCGGGGACCGAGATGAAAGTGACACCCGAAAGGGAGGCACCCACCATGCCATATGCCACGACAAACCAGGGAGATTGTTGATTGCCCAGGAAAAATGACTTGTTGGTTGCCTTCACCGAAGTGAACCTGGAAACAACAAGTAAAATCAGGGAATAACCAAGAAAAATAAAAAAAATCAGTTGTGGCGACACAGTTGAAAAGTTATTTGGGTTGGGTTAATAATTCAGCAACCTGAAGCAGGCCGGGGAAAACCATGTCAGCAGACTCTCTTTCTTCCTTAGTAACCGGCTGAACAGGATCCGAAATCAGGAAGGTGATCATGCCAAGATTTTTCCCAAATTCCATATCTGTTATGGAATCTCCTATCATGATGGATCTTTTGAAATCAATTTCAGGGAAATCGATTTTGGCTTTTTTGGCCATACCGGGATTCGGCTTCCGGAAAATACTTTTTTCTTCTTCGCGGTAAGGTGAATGATAAATCTTGTGAATAAATCCTCCTTCGTAACGAATCTCTTCCAGCATCCGGTCATGAAGCCGGGTTAGCTCCGCTTCCGTCATGATCCCCTTCCCGATTCCCTGCTGGTTGGTTACGATAAAAATTTTCCCGAATATTCCTGAAAATATTTTCATTGCCTCCAGTACTCCGGGAAGAAACACGAACGCTTCCCATTCTTTCACATACCCGCCGGGTAAACGTTTATTGATCACTCCATCCCGGTCAAGAAACAGTGACCATGTTTTATCAATCCTGAAACTGGGCAAAATCATGTTGTGCTTTTTGGTAATCCTCGGGAATCCCTATATCCAGAAAATACTGCTTACAAAGAACGCCATAAAAGGGGTGGGTTCCGACCATTTTTTCAAGGCAATCCTTTTCAACTGAAAATTTTTCAGGAAATTTGTATTTACTAAAAAACCTTTTGCTGATCAAATACACGCCACCATTGATCAAACCCTTACCGGTTCTGGTTCCTTTCTCATGAAAACCGGTGATCCTTTTGTCTTCATTCCTTTCAACGGATCCATACCGTTCCACATCATCAACTTCACGGAGCACCAGTGAAAAATCGGCCATGCGGGTTATATGAAAATCGTAATGTTTCACCAGGCTGATGCGGAACATCGTATCGCCGTTAAATACAAAAGCCTTGTCGCCTTCAATCATTTCAAACCCCTTTTTAATAGCTCCGCCGGTTCCCAGCGGCTCATCCTCGATAAGATAATCTATTTTGATGGATTTATAGTGATCGCCAAAGTAATTGACAATGGCCTCATGTTTATAACCAACGGCCATAACAATATGTTCTATGAAATAATGCTCCAGGTATTCGAGTAGGTATTCGAGGAACGGACGCCCGTTAACAGGCGCCATCACCTTTGGCAGGTCGGGAACAACTTCCCTGAGTCTTAATCCTTTGCCGCCTGCCAGTATGATTGCTTCAGGTACGAACATAAGGTATCTGTTTGTTCATGATTCGCATCGGTAAATTACCCGAACAGTTTTTGTTCGATATGTTCACAAAGAATATGACCAATCATGATGTGGGCCTCCTGGATACGCGGTGTATCCTGTGAAGGAATATTGATCAGAAAGTCAGCCAGTCCGGATAACTTCCCGCCCGATTCACCCGTAAAGGCAACTGTGATCAACCCCAAATCATTGGCCATGCTGAAAGCTTTCATGATATTTTCAGAATTTCCTGACGTTGACAGCCCAATCAGTACATCTCCCCTGTTGCCTTTGGCTTTCACCAGCCGCGAAAAAACTTCTTCGTATCCATAATCATTGGCCACTGCTGTTAAATAAGAAGAGTTGACATGAAGGGCTTCGGCATCCAGCGGCTCACGATCGAAATAAAACCGTCCTGAAAGCTCTGCAGCAAGGTGCTGTGCATCAGCCGCACTGCCACCATTACCGCAAAACAGGATCTTATTGCCTTCACTCAGAGCTGTGGTGCATAAACCTGCGATGGTTTCGATGGTTTGAACCAACCCTGAATCCTCCAGGATTTTCCGCTTCACTGCAATGGACTCCTGTATCGCCTCTTTGATACGTTTCATTGATTGTGCACTGTTTATATTTCCTGCTCCTGACATCAGGAGGGTTTAACCTGCAAAGGTAATTGATTTTTTAAAGGAGGGATGAAACCAACTTTACCAGCAGGCCAATCATAACGAAAACCTCTAACAGGTGTTCAGTTCCGGGTTTATTTCACTTCGGTTTCCGTTACAAAATAATAAATCTCTACTTTTGAAGTTTAAACGATCATAGAGCATGCCCTGTTTGATGGGCTAAATTGTTGAATTTGAACAGATGAAGCAACTATTTTCAGGATCCGCCAAATACCTTTTGATATTTTGGTCACTCTTTGGTTTTGCCATACTTTTTGTCGCTTTTCTTTTCAGCATGATCGCAGCAGGCCGGCTTGGCTATATGCCCACCTTTGAAGAGCTTGAAAATCCGAAAAGCAACCTTGCTTCTGAAATTTATTCAGCCGATGACGAACTGTTGGGTAAATATTTCATTGAGAACCGGACTGATGTTTACTTCAGTGAAATTGATCCTTATCTGATCAGGGCTTTACTATCTACGGAGGATATCCGTTTTTACAACCATTCCGGGATTGACTTCCGGGCAGTATTGAGGGCACTTTCAGGAGCTTTAACCCTGCAGAACAAGGGTGGCGGAAGCACGATAACCCAGCAGTTCTCAAAACTCCTGTACCACGAACGGCCGGCATCCAAAGTGGAACGGGTAACCCAAAAGTTGAATGAATGGGTGATTGCGGTCAAACTGGAACAACGGTATTCGAAAGACGAGATCATCACCATGTATCTCAACAAATTTGATTTTGTGAACAACGCCGTTGGGATTAAATCTGCATCCCAGATCTATTTCAACACATCTCCCGATTCGCTTAAACTGGAGCAATCTGCTTTGCTGGTCGGTATGCTGAAAAATCCGGCCCTTTACAACCCGGTCAGGCGGCCTGATACAGCAATGGTCAGGCGCAATACTGTATTGAGGCAGATGGTAAAATACGGTTATATCAGCCAGGCAGTGTATGACTCGGTTCGTCAGATTCCTGTCGATATGTCCGGTTTTGGCAGGCAGGATCACCTGACAGGGCAGGCACCCTATCTCCGTGAATACCTCCGCAGCGAACTCCGGAAATGGTGCAGCACCCATTTAAAACCGGATGGGAAGCCCTATGACCTTTATAAAGACGGGTTGAAGATTTATACAACCATTGATTCAAGGATGCAGCAGTATGCTGAGGAGGCTGTGATCGAACATTTAAGCAAGGATCTGCAACCTTCCTTTTTCAGGCATTGGAAAGGACATACCCATGCTCCCTTTTACTTTGAAAGGAATGCACAGGAGCAGATTAATGCCATCATGAATCAGGCGATGCGGCGCTCCGACCGGTACCGTAACCTTCAGAGGTCGGGCATGCCTAACGACTCCATTGAAATCAGCTTCAACACACCCACGCATATGCGGGTTTTTTCGTGGGAAGGAGAAATTGATACCGTAATGACCCCCATGGACTCAATTCGTTATTACAAGTTTTTTCTAAGGGCTGCGGTGATGTCGGTTGAGCCCGGGACCGGTTATGTGAAAGCCTATGTTGGCGGCATCAACTATCGCCATTTTAAGTACGACCAGGTGACCATGGGCGCAAGACAAGTCGGTTCAACCTTTAAGCCTTTCCTTTACACGCTGGCTATGCAGAATGGGTTGTCGCCATGCACGAAATATGCCAACATTCAGCCCATCATTTACCTCGATGACGGAAGAACCTGGGAACCACGGAACTCAAGTACCAAAGACATAGGCACAGAGATAACCCTCAAATATGCGCTGGCAACTTCCAATAACTGGATTTCGGGATGGCTCATCAAAAGGTTTTCACCCCAGTCGGTCATTAAAATCGCACGGAACCTGGGCGTGACAAGCGCTTTCGATCCTGTTCCCGCCATTGTTCTCGGTTCGTCTGATCTCACCCTTTACGAAATGACCGGCGCCATGAACACATTTGTGAACAAAGGGGTCTACATCAAGCCCATTTTTGTGACCCGGATCGAAGACAAGCAGGGTAATGTGATTGAAACATTTATTCCCGAACAAAATGAGGCCATGAGTGAGGAGACTGCTTACCTGATGCTCGACCTGATGAAGGGTGTTGTGGAATACGGAACAGGGATCCGGCTGAAATCAAAATATAAGTTCTATAACCCCATTGCCGGAAAGACCGGAACTACCAATAACCACTCCGACGGCTGGTTCATGGGTATGATCCCTGAACTCACCACGGGAGTGTGGGTGGGCTGTGAAGACCGGGCAGCGCACTTCCGAACCCTCAGTCTTGGCCAGGGAGCCAATATGGCACTACCCATCTGGGCTATCTACATGCAAAAGGTCTATGCCGATACAACCATCAACCTTTCCAAAGGTGATTTTGAACCACCGTTAGAACCACTTTCAGTGGAGGTTGATTGTGCAAAATTTGAAGCAAAGCAAAAGAGCAAAACCAGGAAAATGGAAGATGTTTTTTAGACAGATTTTGCAGCGGTAATCGCCAGACACAGAAGACTTATGAAAAGCAGACTTCAGTATACCATTGACCATCTCCCTTCTTTCAGTATCGGAGTCATTTTACTGAGCATCATCTACATCAACTTTAATGAAAAGCGGTGGAAAGACCCGGAACGAGTGATTGTTAACGATGTAATTTCCTACTATTCCTATCTTCCTGCAGTTTTCATTCATCACGATCTTCTGTTTAACTTCATCGACCATGATTTTGACTTTTATATTCATAAATACAGGTTAAATCAATTTCAAAGAGGGGCCAGGGTGATCCAGACTTCAATGGGTTTGGCCCTCCTCTATTCGCCTTTTTTCCTGGCAGCCCATTTTTCTGCCCCTCTTTTGGGCTACGGGCAGGATGGATTCACCGAGCCATACAGGTTTGCACTGATATTCAGCAGCATGATCTACCTGTTGATCGGGCTTGTTTTTTTGAAGAAAGTTCTTATAAGGTACTTTAACCCGGTGGTCACTGCCATCACAATTCTTGCAGTGGTGATGGGGACAAACCTGCTTCATTATAGTACCTATGAAGGACCGATGTCACATACATACAATTTTTCCCTCATCGCCATTTTTCTTTATCTAATAATTCGCTGGTTTGAAAACCCGACAATCAAACTAACCGTATTCACTGGCTTTATCGCAGGATTGATCACCTTAATAAGGCCGACCAACATTCTTGTCCTTGTAATTTTCGTCTTGTGGGATGTAAAATCCCGGACTGAATTCAAAGAACGGATACTGTATTTCCTGAAACAATACCGGCTTATCCTCATCATAGCCGGATTCTTTATACTGGTTTGGCTTCCGCAGTTTCTTTACTGGAAATACACTACCGGTTCATTTCTTTACTATTCTTACGGTACATTTGGAGAGCGGTTCTTTTTTAATAGTCCCAAAGTTATTGACCAACTCTTCAGCTACCGTAAAGGGTGGTTTTTATACACGCCGGTTATGTTTTTCGGTTTTATAGGGATAGCCTTTCTTTACAGAAAACAATACCGAAGTTTCTTTGTACCGGTTCTCGGTTTCATGCTGCTGATGATCTATGTCTTGTCTTCCTGGTGGAGCTGGTGGTTTGGCGGGAGTTTTGGCCTGCGTTCATACATTGACACCTATGCTGTTATGGCCATCCCAATCGCGGTGATGATAGATGCAGGGTTCAGATACAGGAGGTGGACCATGACTATAACCTCGGTTCTGATATTGCTTCTGGTGAGTCTCAATCTTTTTCAAACCTGGCAGTACCACAAAGGATACATACACTTCTCCGGAATGACAAAAAAGGCCTACTGGTCCATATTCGGAAAAACCTCAGCAGATCATGACTATTGGTATCTTATTGAAATTCCAGACCATACTCAAGCAGTAAAAGGAATATACACCACATTCCCAAAGGATCCTTACCTCAAATTGACCGAAGACAACTGTGTGGAAGTAACCATAAGTAAAATCCGCAATAACGAAGATTGGTTAAAATTGGTCGAAGAAAAGGCCATACTAAGGGGACTTCCGCTTGATACGATGATCCAAATTGATGCAGCGTGGAACTGCAAAAAAATGATTAACCAGGGATTGATTGAAAAGACGCCGGAGCATTTAAGAAAATGTATTGCCGAGATTATTGAACAGATGAAAAATGATGAAGGCTGGATGAGTCAGGTTGAAGAAAAGGCCAGGAAAAAGAAAATCACCACCGAAGAAATGATGAGAGAGGATGCGGAATGGATTTGTAAAAACTCGTCGGTGAATGAATAATGATCCGGTATATTTTTATGTATAGCATGCTGTGCATTTCAGGAAATCATCAATCCCTCCAGAATCTCGTCATTGTAAGGTCAATGACGGCCTAACTCAGATTAATCATACACGGGTTAGCTCATGTGACGGGTATGAGCATTTATCAATACCTTTGCACGGTAATCTACCGGAAAAAATGGAAAGAGCTCAGAAAATCACCATCATCATCCCTGCATTCAATGAAGCCAGGGGCATTCGCGAAGGATTGGAAACCATTATCGGACTTGGTTTACATGAGAAGTTTGAAGTAATTTATGTGGATGACGGTTCCACTGACCAAACACCTGAAGTCATCAAACAATATCCGGTAAAATGTTTAAGCCATAATGTCAACAAGGGTTATGGAGCTGCATTGAAAACCGGTATCCGGAAAGCCAAAGGGGAAAAGGTAATCATTCTCGACAGCGATGGCCAGCATAACCCTGAAAATATTGAGACCATTGCCACCATGCTGGATGAATTCGACATGGTGATCGGGGAACGCAATGCTGAATCATACCAGGTAAAACAAAGGCAAGCCGGAAAAAACCTGATCAGGAAAGTAGGTGAATATCTGGTTGAACAGAAACTGCCTGACTATAATTCCGGGTTCCGGGGCTTTGACAGGGATATCATTTTGGGCTTGTTACACCTCATGCCCAGCGGTTTTTCATTTTCAACCACATCAACCCTTGCTTTCCTCAAAGAAGGTTACAGTATCGGTACTTTCCCCATAACTGTAAAAGAGAGGGTTGGCCGGAAAAGCAATGTGAAGTTTGCAAAAGATGGCACAAAGACCTTGCTCCTTATTCTCCGGATCATCATGCTGTTTAACCCCCTGAAGATATTTTTCCCGGCAAGTGTTCTGTTTTTTTCTGTCGGTATTGCCTTTGGGGTTTATGGCTATTTTTTAGCCGGACGGTTCTCAAACGGTGCAATTATCCTCACCATACTGGGGATGTTTCTGTTTTTTATCGGACTCATTGCCGACCAGGTTTCAATGCTGAACCGTAGAAGATAATAATGACGAGGACTGTATTGCTTTAACGCACTCATGTTGGTGTTTCCTCCCAATCCTACAGTTCTGACTCAATTTTGTACTTTTGAGCGAATTTTTTGCGCATGGTAAGAAAATTTTCACATATTGATCACAAGAACCCCTGGGAAAATTCAGATGTGGAGGCACACTGGGACCGGGTGGCTTCTGTCTATGTCAGGGAAAACGAAAAAGTGAAGGATGCCCACGACCAAAGGTTTACTCATGGTATTCGCCATCTCCATCTTTCTGAGGATGCCTTTGTGTTGAACATCACCAGCCGCGATTGTGAGGCCGTAGATTATATTCTATCGCAACAATCCAAAGCAAAGGTCGTAAATGCTGAAATATCAAAGGGTTTGATGGATGTAGCGCGAAAATTAAGACCGTATGCTGACCAGGTTAAACTGAGCACTTATTCGGAACTGCCATTCGAGGACCACACATTTAACCGAGTCCTTTCACTCGAAACAATTGAGCATGTTGCCGACCCGGTTGCATTTTTAAAAGAACTTTACAGGATTTCAACTGTTGATGCCAGGATGGTTTTAAGTTGCCCTCCATCTTCCAGCGAAATCCCATACAGGATTTACACCTTCATTTTTGGAGGTCATGGTGAGGGCCCTCATCGCTTTTTACATTCTTCCGAAGTGAAGGATATGCTTAGAAAAACCGGATGGAAACTTCTCCTTCATCAAGGGACAGTTCTGTTTCCTGTCGGGCCTGCATTGATTAGGAAATGGGGTGAAAAAATCATAAAAAAAAAACAGGGAACCTTCATTTCTGAACTGGGGATCAGACAATTCTACATCTGTGAAAAACATTAAAAAATTGACCCGGGTGATGCAATCGGATCTTTGTAACCGTTGCGGGAGCTGCGCAGGATTGTCGGGGGGCAGGATCGTTTTTACTGATAAAACAGGTGATTACCGGCCCAAAATCCTCAAATCCATTGACGACAAACTGGCCGAAAGGCTCTGGATGGCCTGCAGTGGAAAAGAATTTAATTTCCCTGAATACCGTCGTCATTTCTATGAACCTGAAGCCTCATTTCATCAATATACCGGTCAATACAGGCATATTTACATAGGCCACAGCACCGACGAAACAATCCGGCGGAACTCGGCCAGCGGGGGTATTTTATCGCATATTCTGATCTGGCTTCTTGAAAAAAATAGGATTGACGGTGCTGTCGTATTGCGCATGTCAGAGTCCAGGCCATGGCTGACCGAACCTTTTATAGCAACAACAAGGGAGGAAATATTGGCGGCAGCCCAGAGTAAATACATCATCAGTTCGGTTAACGAATTACTTCCTGAGATCGAGGCATTTGAAGGGAAACTGGCTTATGTAGGCCTTCCCGGTCAGGTTCAGTCCATCAGAAAACTGCAAAAGATGGGGGATCCTTCGGTAAGGAACATTGCCTATATTTTTGGCCCTTTTTATGGGAACACGCTTCACTTCTCATCGGTTCAAAGTTTTTTAAGGTCTTTTGGCGAGAAGGATCACACCAGGATCAGGAAACTTTTTTTCAGGTATGGGGAATGGCCAGGCAACATGAGGGTGGAGATGGACTCAGGCAGGGTCATTGAGTTACCAAAATTCCATGCAAACTACCTGATCCCTTTCCACATCATGAAAAACAGCCTTCTTTGTACCGACCTGTCAAATGAATTCACTGATATATCTGGCGGTGATGCCTGGGCACCGGTTTATGAGGAGCGGGGCAAAGGGTTTTCAATGGTTATTGCAAGGTCGGTTAAAGGACATGGAATCATAGACCAGATGGTTGAAGAAGGAGTGATCACCCTCACTGAAATTTCAGTGGATGAAGCCATCACGATGCATTCGCACGGATATGACCTGAAAAAAAGGGGCACTTTTATCCGCATGCGGTTCAGGAGATGGTTCAGACTTGAAAACCCTGATTATGGTTATGAACTCAAAGGCTTTCCAGTGAGCCGGTATTTGATGGAGATGATTATTTCGCTCCTCTTTCTGGTTGCAGGAACCTCTTTCGCCCGCTACATGGCTGAAAAACTACCCCCCCGGATGATTGGGAAATTATTTGAAAAAACCAGAACTGCCTGGAAAAAAGCTACTTACCGCATTAAACGTGAAAAATTAAGCACATGAATACACACCGGTCAGAAGAACGAAAAAGACCTGGCTGGTTCACGTGGCTGCGGATAACCGGGATCATCATTTTTATCGTGGTGCTGTCGCAGTTTGACCTGGGCGAAATATGGAAACAAATCCGTGTGATCAGTCCGGGGTTCCTTCTCCTTGCAATCCTGTCACAACTTGTTTTGCTGATTGTCAAAGGCATCAGGTGGCACCGGATGGTCAAACGTAGTCATACCAGGATCGGTTTCCTGCAAAGCATGGGTGAATTCATGGAAAGCTACGCCATTGGTGTCATTACACCCGGCAGGATGGGTGAACTGATGAAAGCGGGTTATCAGAATAACAGAGGTGGGATTTTTGCATCGGGTTTGAAAGTTGTCGCAGAACGCGGGCTGGATGTTGGCTTTTTTATTGTGGTTGCCGGAGCCGCTCTCTCTTTCGAAACGTTGATACAGCTGCCACCTGCACCGGGTTATATTTTACTTGCTGCCGGGGCATTGGTTTTTTTATTGTCTGTCTTGCTGATCAACAGCAGAGTTTCTCTGCCTTTTTTAAACAGGGTCTTCTCAAAATACAGCAGTAGTTTCGACAGGCATAACAACAGGTCTTCATTTTCAATCGTTATTCTTTCGCTGATCAGTAACGCTTTTGCATTCATTTCCTGCTGGTTCATCGTTCTGGGGATCGGTATGCCCGTCTCATTGCTGGGCTTGTCAGGGGGAGTGGCCCTTGCAGGATTGCTGAACATGCTCCCTGTAACCATAATGGGTCTTGGAACAAGAGAATTGACATTCCTTTTTGTCTTCAGTCAGTTTCCGGAAACCCAGGTGCTGGCACTTTCAGGGCTCATTTTTCTGGTAGCCCAAATTGGCGGAGGATTAATGGCAATGTTCATGGGTCAGTTTTTCCTTGCCCTGAAAAAACGGGAAACCAAAAAAACACCTTAAACCGAATAACAACTATCTTTGCCGATTCCATTTTAAGGCATTGAATAAGTAAAATTAGAAGAACAGCATGGTCTTCAGCAGCAGTTTATTTTTATTGTATTTCCTGCCGGGTTTTTTAATCATTTATTACCTGCTCCCCAAATCAGCCAAAAATATTTTCACGCTGCTGGCCAGTATTTTCTTCTATTCCTGGGGAGCTCCGGATTTCATTTTTCTTATGCTGGGATCCATTGCAGTGGATTTCTACCTGATCGGAGTCCTCAAAAACCGGGAAAGGAGAACACGCCGCTTGCTGCTCACCCTCTCGGTGATATTGAATGTCGGCCTGCTGGGATATTTCAAATACGCCAACTTCTTTGTTGATAATGTCAATGAGATCCTGACCGCGTTCGGTGCCAGACATGTCCGCTGGACTTCTGTTGCGCTTCCCATCGGGATCAGTTTTTTCACCTTCCAGAAACTGACCTACTCGCTGGATGTCTACCGGGGTGTTCACCCTCCCCTGAAGCGGGTGACCGACTACGCCATGTACATCCTGATGTTTCCGCAACTCATTGCCGGTCCTATTGTCCGCTTTCATGAAATTGCAGGCCAGATAGTTGACCGCAGGAAAAATGAAAACCTGAATAACCGGCTCACGGGATTCTTCAGGTTCACGATCGGACTGGGCAAAAAAGTGCTGATTGCCAATGTGCTGGGAGAACAGGTCGACCTGATCTTCGGTACCGAAGGGCTTCACTTCAATACTGCAACCGCATGGCTTGGAGTGCTGGCTTATGCATTCCAGATCTATTTTGATTTTTCAGGCTATTCTGATATGGCCATCGGGATCGGACGCATGATCGGGTTCAGGTTTCCCGAAAACTTCAACAACCCATACATATCCCAAAGCATCACCGAATTCTGGAGGCGCTGGCATATTACGCTGGGAAGGTTCATGCGCGATTATCTCTATATCCCGCTGGGAGGCAGCAGGGTAAGTCTCAGAAGATTATACTTTAACCTTTGGGTCGTTTTTCTGATCTCAGGCCTATGGCATGGCGCTGCCTGGAATTTTGTGATCTGGGGAGGGTTTCATGGTCTGTTCCTGGTGCTCGACCGGATTTTTCTGCTGAAGTTTTTCAATGCCATTGGAAAAATACCCAGCATCGTGATCACCTTTATCATCTCACTGATCGGCTGGGTCCTTTTCAGGGCTGATACGACAGTGATGGCCTGGAAATACCTGGGAAGAATGTTTGCCTTTGATTTTTCGGGCGATGATACAGACCTGAACGTTAAATTTTTTACCATCCTGTGGGTCGCGGTTTTCTTCTCTTTCTGGGGCGGGATCGGCAAGATTGAGGCCTGGCAGGAAAAGCTTTTTATGGAGGGAAAATCAGGCCCGGTTCTTACCGGAATGATCACCGTCTCCATCGTGTTATTTTTCATTTGCCTGGGTTCGATCACCTCTTCGGGGTTCAATCCGTTTATATATTTCAGGTTTTGAGAACAACAGAAAAAATATTATTCATCCTGATCATGGTCGTCATGGTTTTGCCGGCCATTCAGAAAGAGAGACCGTTGGTGAAAGTGAAGCGGTTACACGGAGATTATGTGCTGGCTTCAAAGCCCTCTTTTGAATGGAAAAGCTGGTTCACAGGAAAATTCCAGGAAGCATTTGACAGCTACCTTGAAGATCATATCGGTTTTCGTCCGCTGCTGGTCAGGTTGACCAACCAGATTGACTACAGCCTCTTCAACCTGGCCCGGGCCGAAGGGGTGGTGATCGGAAAAGAAGGATACCTCTATGAGTACGATTATATCAGGGCTTACGCGGGTGGCGACTTCCTGGGTGAAACCAACATTGACAAACGTGTGCGGCAGGTCAAATTCGTTCAGGAATACCTGAAGCGGGAACATGATATTGATTTTGTGGTTGTGTTCGAACCCGGCAAAGCATCCGTCTATCCCGAATACATTCCTGAAACTTATCTTCAAAACCGCCACGAAGGAAACAATTACAACTCCTTTGTGAAAAAGGCTGAGCAGCATGGCGTGCGGTTTATTGATTACAACAATTATTTTCAAAGGTTGAGAGATACGGCTTCATATCCGCTGTATGCCCGTTACGGAACCCACTGGACACCCTACGGGATGTCGTTCGTAGCCGATTCACTGGTGCGTTATATGGAGGATCGCAGAAATATAGACATGCGGAAGCTGAAGATTGATTCACTGGTCATTGAGCGCAAAGCCCGTATTGAGGATTATGATATTGCCGCAGCCATGAATCTGCTCTGCCACCTGCCCGACCGTGAAGTACTGGCTTATCCGGAAATCAGCTTCGGACCGCCGGCAGGGAAACATCTGCCAATGGTTCTGGTTGTGGGCGATAGTTATTACTGGAATATTTTCAACACAAATATTCCTTATGTTCTCTTTAAAAATCAGGCCTTCTGGTATTTCGGCAACTGGGTCTATCCGGAAACCTATCGCGATACACTTCAGGTCCCGCAGCTCAACCTGACGGCAGAGGTCGAAAAACAGGAGTTCGTCTTCCTGATGGTCACTGAGCGTTTTTTACACAAATTCGACTGGGCTTTTGTGGATAACCTGTACAAGATTTACGGCATCACATCGAAGATTGATAAACTTTACAATTTCAAAGCAAGCATCTGGATCTATACCGAGTGGTTCGACCTGGTGGTTGAAAAGGCAGCCATGAACAAAATCACCCTGGAAGAGATGCTGGAACTCGAAGCACGCTATGTATACCAGATGAACGATGAAAAGTCGTATTTGGCCCTTCGGGGACAGGAGCATTTCGAGTGGAGCATCCGCAACAACCCGGAATGGCTGAAACTGGTTCAATCCAAAGCAGCAGAAAAGAACCTTGATCCCGGCGAAATGATCCGCCTGGAGGCAGATTATGTATTCAGTACCAACCATCCGGAGGCGTATGACCTTTATCACAGATTGCTCAGGGAAAAACAGGCGATTCTGCAGGACAGCCTGCTGCTGGATCGGGTCACACTGGAGGCAGCTCATTATTACCTCACACTGGATGAAATGCTGCAAATTGAGGCAGAGCGAAGAGTTGGTCTGTAAGTGCAGCATTACACGGCTTCAAAAAAAATCTTCAAAAAAATTTGCATTTGTGAAATATTGAGTAATTTTGTTACTCATTCTTTGATTAAAAAATGGTGTGAAACAGATATGTTTCCCGTCACCACTGCGATCAGGTTAATTTTTGATAAATGCTCGATACATTGATCACATCAAAAACGCGGATCAAATTGCTGATGAAATTTTTTCTCAACAGCAATTCCAGATCCTATTTACGTAACCTTGAATCAGAGTTTGGAGAGTCAACCAATTCCATCCGGCTGGAGCTCAACAGGTTTGAAAAAGCAGGCCTCCTCACGACCGAGATTGACGGAAACAAAAAATTCTTCAGGGCCAACACAACCCATCCGCTTTTCCGTGAAATCAACAGCATTTTGATGAAACAGATCGGCTTTGACCAGATCATTGAGCGGGTGGTACAAAAGCTGGGCAACCTCGAGAAAGTATATGTTACCGGTGATTTTGCGCGTGGTATGGATAACCCCATCATTGACCTGATCTTTATCGGTGACAATATCAACAGGGAATATTTGATCAAACTCATCGGAAAAACCGAGACCCTGATCCGGAAGAAAATCAGGTATGTGGTTTTTGAAGATGATGAATTTATGGAATATTTACAAACCCAAAAGGAATCGGATCTTTTGATCCTGTGGAAAAGTGAAGGATAAAAATATGAAAGGCCACAAAAACAATGCTGTTTTCGGGGCTACTTTTGCAGTTGGTTTTGCTGGCAGGGAATAAAAAATCCGGCCGGGACAACATAGAATGACAAAGAGATTGCGGGAAAACCCCCCTTACTTTCACGGTTCTGTGTTGTAACTTAAAGGGTTGTTTATCAGCACATTGGCTCTGTTTCGTGTGACTGAAGGGGCGAAGCTGTAAGAAGGGCGGAAAAAAGTGGGCAGTGGGCAACGGTGAAATGGTTAAATTGTTAAATTGTTGTTGCAGATCCCGCTAAAGGCCAAAAGCTAACAGCTAAGGGCTGCTTTGAACTGAGAACCGGAAACTGAAATACAAACGTCTTATCAACATTCAATGAAAGAAATTAAAACGATAAGTTGCATCGGAGCGGGTTATGTCGGCGGACCCACCATGGCTGTCATTGCCCAGAAAAACCCTCACATCAGGGTGATTGTTGTGGACATAAACCATGAGAAGATAGCCCAGTGGAATGGCGATAATCTGGATGAACTCCCGGTTTATGAACCAGGTCTGAAAGAGATCATTGCAGAGGTCAGGGGGAAAAACCTGTTTTTCAGGACAGATGTCGACCAGGCGATCAGGGAGGCCGATATGGTGTTCATCTCTGTGAATACCCCTACAAAAACCTACGGTATCGGAAAGGGCATGGCCGCCGACCTGAAATATGTTGAGTTGTGCGCCCGGCAGATTGCAGGTGTGGCCCAATCGGATAAGATCGTTGTTGAGAAATCAACCATTCCGGTCAGGACGGCCTCCTCCATCAAACGCATATTTGCTGAACTCAAGAAGGATGTCAGGCTCACCGTTCTTTCAAGCCCTGAGTTCCTGGCAGAAGGGACTGCCATCACGGATCTCTACAAAGCCGACCGGATACTCATCGGCGGAGACGATACCCCGGAAGGTCAGGAGGCCATTGAAGCCCTCTCAAAAATCTATGAAGCATGGCTGCCGGCCGACCGCATCCTGAAAACCAATATCTGGTCATCGGAGCTTTCAAAACTCACGGCCAACGCCTTTCTTGCGCAGCGAATCTCCTCCATCAATGCCATCTCCGCACTCTGCGAGAAAACCGGTGCCGATGTGGATGAGGTAGCCCGTGCCATTGGTGCCGACAGCCGCATCGGACCGAAATTCCTGAAGGCATCGGTCGGCTTTGGCGGATCCTGCTTCCAGAAAGATATACTGAATCTGGTCTATCTGAACCGGTACTACGGCCTCAATGAAGCCGCCGACTACTGGGAACAGGTGATCAGAATCAACGATTACCAGAAACACCGGTTTGCTTCCAATATCGTAAGCTCGTTGTTCAATACGGTGTCGGGCAAAAAGATCCTCTTTTTCGGCTGGGCATTCAAGAAAGATACCAATGATACCCGTGAATCCGCTGCAATATATGTGGCAGATAAACTCATCGAAGAACAGGCAGAGATACACGTTTATGATCCCAAAGTGAAGTATGAACGGATGCTCGAAGATCTCAACTACCTCAACAACCGCAGTGAAACCGAAAACAAGGCCCGGTTGCATTTCGAAACGGACCCGTATGAAGCAGCCAATGAGGCTCATGCCATAGCCGTGATCACCGAATGGGATGTATTTAAAACCTATGATTACAGGAAAATCTTTGAAAGCATGAAAAAGCCTGCATTCGTGTTCGATGGCAGGAACATCCTCGACCATAAAAAGTTGCGTTCGATTGGGTTTGAGGTAACGGCGATTGGGAAGGAATAGGGTTGCTGGTTGCCAGTTGCTGGTTACAATATTTAATAATCATGCTGTGATGGCAGGTTACAGAGATCTGGAAATTTATCAAATAGCTTTTGATTTAGCGCTTAAAGTACATAAAGCTTCATTGAAGTTGCCTCAACATGAACTTTATGAGCAAGGGAGTCAGATCAGAAGATCAACCAAAAGTGTGAAAGATAATATTGCTGAAGGCTATGGACGGAGCAAATACAAGGCAGAATTTATTAGATATTTGATTTATGCACAAGCAAGTTGCGATGAAGCAATAAGTCAGATTGATATGCTTCTTACTTTGTATCCTCAAATAACTGATTTTTACAGTTTGAAAGAGCCGTTTGATCAGTTAGGAAGTAATATCAACAAGTTTATCCAATATGTGGAAAAAAGCTGGAGATCATAACCAGCAACATGCAACCAGCAACCAGCAACCAGCAACAAAATAAACAACACAATGTTAAACGTTCCTCAAGACTCTAAACTCCTCATCACCGGCGGAGCCGGTTTCATCGGCTCGAACCTGGTGGAATATTTTCTTGGCAAAGGAAATCAGGTTGTTTGCCTTGATAATCTGGCAACAGGGCACATCAGGAATATTGAACCGTTTCTTGGTGATTCCTTTTTTCAGTTCATTGAAGGCGACATCCGTGACCTGGAGACCTGCCGGAAAGCAGTCCGCAGTTGTGATTATGTGCTGCATCAGGCTGCTTTGGGAAGCGTTCCCAGGTCAATCAACGATCCCATCACGACCAATGCGGTGAACATCGACGGATTTGTGAACATGCTGGTTGCTTCGCGCGACGAAAAGGTGAAGCGGTTTGTTTATGCTGCGAGCTCATCTACTTACGGCGATTCAGAAGAACTCCCGAAAGTGGAAGAACGTATTGGGAATCCTCTCAGTCCATACGCAATTACCAAGCTGGTGAATGAACATTACGCCAGGGTTTTCTCACAGCTTTATGGTATCGAAACCATTGGGCTTCGCTATTTCAATGTCTTTGGTAAACGGCAGGATCCAAACGGTGCATACGCAGCAGTGATCCCACTCTGGGTTAAATCGCTGCTGGCACATGAACGCCCGGTTATCAATGGCGACGGAACCTACAGCCGCGACTTCACTTACATTGACAACGTGATCCAGGCAAACGAACGGGCTGCCTTCACACCAACCGAAACAATTCAAAAACAGATTCATTCATACCACCATAGTTCCCAATCCCAAAACGCCAACCCTGAACTTAAAACTTCAAACTTCGAACACCAAACTGTATCTGCCGTGTTCAATGTCGCTTATGGTGCCAACACAACACTGAACCAACTGTTTGAAGCATTGCGTTCAAATCTCGCCAGATATGATCAGAAAATAGGTGCTCTGAAACCCATCTATGGTCCGGTCAGGTCAGGAGACATCCCCCACTCGCTGGCATCCATCGACAAAGCGAGGATGATACTCGGCTATGAACCGGAATATGATGCAGAAAAAGGTTTTGAGATGGCTTGCCAGTGGTATTATGAGAACCTCAGGGGGTAGGTGAGAGCGCCCTTCGGCAGGCTCAGGAAACGGAGGGCCGGGAGCCGAGAAAAGTGAACAGTAGGCAGTAGGCAATAGGCAGTTGGATAATTGTTAAATTGCTGAATTGTTTTGTTTTGGAATTCACAGTAGGAAAAAACATAGTGGGCTTCTTTATGCCCGGAACCCTGATGCGTGTGGGGGAACTTCAAGCGGGACGCTTAAAGCAGTGTGGGGGACACATGAAGTAGTGCGATAATCACGGCTTCAAGCTTCAGGGCTTGAAGCAGGTTGCTGAACAATGTTTATTTTCCCGGTAAACTGTCTAAGGGCTAAGAGCCAAAGGCTAAAGGCTGGTTAGAACTGAACATCGAACGTTGAACATCAAACAGTATATATTTAAAACCCATGGTAAATTTCGGATTGATCGGCGCAGCAGGCTACATTGCCCCGCGCCACATGAAAGCCATCAAGGATACAGGCAATAACCTTGTAGCTGCGCTGGACCTATACGACAGCGTCGGGATCATTGATTCCTTTTTTCCAAACGCCGACTTTTTCATCGAACCCGAGAGGTTCGACCGGCATATGGATAAACTCCGGCGGCTTGGGAAAAATAAAATCGACTACCTGAGCATCTGTTCACCCAATTACCTCCACGATGCGCATATCCGGATGGCCCTGCGCAACGATGCACATGCCATTTGTGAAAAACCACTGGTGCTGAATCCCTGGAACGTAGATGCGCTCAGTGTGATCGAACAGGAGACGGGGAAAAAAATATACACCATCCTCCAGCTCCGGCATCATCCGTCAATCATTGCCCTCAGGGAGAAACTTGACAGGAACGGCTCTGACAAGATCTACAACATTGACCTGACCTACATCACCTCGCGCGGAAACTGGTATTACCGCTCCTGGAAAGGAAATGCGGAAAAAAGTGGTGGCATCGCAACCAATATCGGTGTTCATTTTTTCGACATGCTCACCTGGATCTTCGGCTCCTGCCGGGAAAATATCGTCCATCTGAGCAGGAACGACAGGGCCGCAGGACTGCTCGTCCTCGAAAAGGCAAATGTCCGGTGGTTCCTGAGTATCAATCCGGAAACATTGCCAACAGCAGCCAAAGAAAAAGGTCAGACCACATACCGCTCTATCACGGTGAATGGTGAAGAGATTGAATTCAGCGGCGGCTTTACCGACCTGCATACGGAAAGCTATAAGCACATCATCGCAGGAAAAGGATTCGGACTGGAAGATACAAGGCCCAGCGTGGAGATCGTTCACACGATCCGGAACAAACAGGAATCGCCAACACACGGCGATAAGCATCCGATGGTGGGGGGATGAGGGCAGTGGGCAGTGGGCAGTGGGCAGTGGGCAGTGGGCAGTGGGCAGTAGGCAGTAGGCAGTGGGCAGTGGGCAGTAGGCAGTGGGCAGTGGGCAGTGGGCAGTAGGCAGTGGGCAGTAGGCAGTGGGCAGTGGGTAATTATTGAATTGTCAAATGGCTAAATTGTTACCGTACATAGCTAAAGGCTAAAAGCTAAAAGCATTCTATGTGCCCTATGTTCCTATGTGGTTCAAAAATAAACTCCCGGACTGAGAGCATCAAATTGAAAACCGTGTACAAATCCCCAATGGGTAAAAAAATCCTCGGTATATCTGCTTTTTACCACGACTCAGCCGCAGCACTGCTGGTGAGTGGCGACATTGTGGCTGCCGCCCAGGAGGAACGGTTCACCCGGAAAAAACATACACCCGATTTCCCTGTGAATGCCGTGAAATATTGCCTGGAAGAGGCCGGCCTCACACTGGATGAACTGGATGCAGTGGTTTTCTATGATAAGCCGTTGCTTAAGTTTGAACGGTTGCTGGAGACCTACTACGCCTTTGCTCCCAAAGGTCTTCCCTCCTTCCTCACCGCCATCCCGGTCTGGATCAGGGAGAAGATGTTCCTGAAAAAAATGCTGCACCAGGGATTGGAACAGATCGGGTCTTATGACAAAAAGAGGCTCAACCTCATGTTCCCCGAGCACCACCTCTCCCATGCGGCCAGTGCTTTCTATCCTTCACCTTACAAGGAAGCCGCCATCCTGACCATTGACGGCGTGGGCGAATGGGCAACAGCATCCATCTGTCACGGCATTGAGAACCGGATCACCATGCTAAAAGAGATGCGCTTCCCCCACTCGGTCGGATTGCTCTATTCGGCATTTACCTACTACCTGGGATTCAGGGTAAATTCCGGTGAATACAAACTGATGGGCCTGGCGCCCTATGGCAATCCCGGTGCACAACAGACACAAGAGTTCATTGATCTGATCAAAGAACACATCGTCTCGATCAAAGACGACGGATCCATCTGGCTCAACCAGGACTATTTCAACTACGCCACAGGACTGAAGATGGTCAGGGAAAAGAAATGGGAAAAGCTCTTTGGTTTTCCGGTAGTAAAGCCGGATGGTAAAATTGAACAGCACCATTGCAACCTGGCATACGCCATTCAAAAGGTCACCGAAGAGATCGTCCTGAAGATGGCGCACGAGGCCAAACGGCTTACCGGCTCCGGATACCTCTGCATGGCCGGTGGCGTGGCGCTCAACTGCGTGGCCAATGGAAAACTGCTGAAGGAAGGTATTTTCAAAGACATCTGGATCCAGCCGGCAGCAGGAGATGCAGGCGGCGCCCTGGGTGCTGCACAAATGGCACACCATGTCTATTACGGAGAACCCAGAGTGCCTTCACTGAATGGCGACGCCATGAAAGGCGCCTATCTCGGCCCGGAATACTCTGATAAAGAGGCCGAACTCTCTTTCAGAAAACACAAGGCAGTTTATCAGAAAGTTGAGCCATTTGAAAAACTCTGTGAACAGGTGGCCGTTCTCCTTGATGAAGGCAACGTGGTAGGCTGGTTCCAGGGACGGATGGAGTTCGGACCAAGAGCGCTCGGGAACAGAAGCATCCTCGGTGATGCCCGCAATACCGACATGCAGAAGAAGCTGAATCTGAAAATCAAATACCGCGAAGGCTTCAGGCCGTTTGCCCCATCGGTACTGATCGAAAGTTCACCTGAATTCTTTGACCTGCCCACCGGATCGCCATACATGCTGCTTATAGCAGATGTGGTCGAACAACGCAAAAAAAAGCTCCCGGAAAATTATCATGAGATGGATTTGTGGGAGAAACTCTACCACCAGCGCAGCGATGTGCAGTCCATCACGCATCTTGATTATTCTGCACGCATCCAGACGGTTCACAAAGAGACCAACCCGCGCTACTGGCAACTGATCGACACCTTCAGACAAAAAACCGGCTACGGCATTGTGGTGAACACCAGCTTCAACGTGCGGGGCGAACCCATCGTCTGCACACCGGAAGATGCCTACAAGTGCTTCATGCGTACTGAGATGGATTACCTGGTGGTGAACGACTTCCTGCTGAAAAAGACCGACCAACCCGACTGGGTAAACCGTGAAAAGTGGATGGAAAAATTTAAACCGGATTAAGAGCCTGTTTAATGATCATTCTTCGTGATCATAGAAATCTATGTGGTTCAAAAAACGCCAACCACATAGACACAGTAGGTCACATAGGGAAAAAACAAAGAATTTCTATGTTTACTATGTGTTTTCGTGGCAAATTTTTCAGGCACTTTTTTAACGCTTAATACACATTATTAATATCCTGATGGAATTTTTAAAAGACCTGTGGCTCTTCATGAAAGAGCGCAAAAAGTTCTGGCTGGCGCCTGTCATTGTGATCCTGCTGCTGCTGGGATTGCTGATCGTGTTTGGCGGAGGCAGCGCCGTAGCGCCCTTTATTTACACACTCTTTTAAAGCATGGAGGGTAAGCCAATGCAAAACAACACATCAAAAACCACCATGCTGGTCATCTCCATGGGGTTCCTTGCACTACACCTCATCTTTAAGTGGGACTGGGCTGTCTGGGTTTCATTGGGTGCAGGGGCTACGGGAATTATTTCGGCACGCCTCAGCCAAATGATTGAATGGCTCTGGATGAAACTGGCCAAAATACTCAGTTATATCATTCCCAATATTCTGCTGAGTATCGTCTTTTTCCTGATCCTGTTTCCACTGGCAGTGATCTCAAGACTCTTCAATAAAGACCCATTGATGCTGTCACCAAAGTATAAAACATACTTCGTGGAGATCAACCGGGAGATGGAGAAGAGCAGCTTTGGGAAGACCTGGTAAGCGGAGAGCAGTTGGCAGCTGGAAATGGTTAAATTGTTAAATGGCTAAATTGTTTCAGAAACAGTGAATAGTGAACAGCGAACTTGTTTGTTCCGCAAAATCTAAATTCCTGAATAATAATCCTTTGTGATCCTTCATACCTTTGAGGTTTCGGGGCATAAAGCACTTACCTCCTCGCTCTCTGCCATCAATCTTAAAATATACCTGATTCTATATGTCACAAAAAAATGCTTTTAAGAACATTCTCATCACCGGTGGTGCAGGCTTTATCGGTTCGAACCTGGTTCATTACCTGATCCGGGAAACCGGTCACCGGGTCGTCAATGTGGATAAGCTGACCTATGCCGGACACCTGGAATCGCTCGCCGGAGTGATGGATGCTGACCGTCATCATTTTGTTCAACTCGATATATGCAACCAGAAAGAACTGCAACAGGTTTTTGACGAACACAAGCCTGACGGTGTGATGCACCTGGCCGCCGAATCGCATGTCGACCGCTCCATTGACGGGTCGGCAGCCTTCATGCAGACCAACATCATGGGAACACACACCCTGTTGGAGGTGAGCCTGGCGTATTACCGTCAACTCCCTGATGCACAAAAACAACAGTTCCGGTTCCTGCATGTCTCTACCGATGAAGTCTATGGCGCACTAGGCAAGACAGGTTTTTTCAGGGAAGATACACCCTATGATCCGCGGTCGCCCTACTCGGCAAGCAAGGCTTCCTCCGATCATCTGGTCAGGGCCTGGTTTCATACATTCGGGTTACCCACCATGATCACCAACTGCTCCAACAACTACGGACCCTTCCAGTTTCCCGAAAAGCTGATCCCGGTAGTCATCCTGAAAGCACTGCAGGGAAACCCTATTCCCGTCTACGGCAAAGGCGACAATGTGCGCGACTGGCTCTATGTGAAAGATCATGCCAAAGCACTCCTGCGGGTGCTTGATGAGGGTAAACCCGGAGGTACTTACAACATTGGCGGTCACACCGAAAAGACCAACCTGGAGGTGGTGGAGACCATCTGTTCAATCCTGGATGAGGTTGAGCCCCGGCCGGATAAAAAACCATACCGGGAGCAGATAACATTTGTGACAGACCGTCCCGGTCATGACTTCAGATATGCCATTGATGCCGGCAAAATAGAGCGGGAACTCGGCTGGAAGCCGGAAGAAAACTTCACAGGCGGCATCCGCAACACCATTCGCTGGTACCTTCAAAACCTGCACTGGTGCGAAGCAGTGACGAAAAACAACTATAACCTGGAACGACTGGGAACAGGGGGGTGAGAACCGGGTGCGCCCTTCGGCAAGCTCAGGATATGGAGGACCGGTAGCAGAGTGGGAAAAGACTGGGAGGGTGATGGTTAAATTGTTAAATGGCTAAATTGTAAATTGTTTTTTGAACGAGAACCCAACTTCAAACCTCGAAAATCAAACTTCGAACTAAGAGCTATGTTCCCTATCTGCCTATGTGGTTCAAAAAACCTTCAACCACACAGACACACCTGTATTGTGCTTGTCGAAATTGAGAATACATGAGGAAAAACATATAGAAGGTTACTATTCGTGAATTAGCAAAGTAAAAACTACATATATTGTTCCTTGATAACAAAATATTTTAGCTAATTTTGTTCCTTGCAAAAGAACAATCTACGAAATGAATAAAGAGAGACTCAAAGAGATCATGCTCGATCAGAAAGATGTTTTTAATCGGCAAAAGCATCTTATTGAAAGGGATGTGGATCTCCAAAGATTTATTCAAACCGGTCAGGTTGTTATTGTAACCGGTATCAGGAGGTGCGGCAAATCTTCGCTGCTGTATCTCATCAAAGAAAAAATGAACCTGGAACCTTCAGGTTACTGCTATTTCAATTTCGATGACGAACGGATCATCGCTGAAAACGAGATACCTGAACAACTCTTCAACCTGCACATCGAAATTTATGGAAACGAACCTGTTCTCTTTTTCGACGAGATTCAAAACATCGTTCATTGGGAAAAATTTGTCAACCGGATGTATGAAAAGGGCACAAAAGTTTTTGTGACCGGCTCCAATGCTAATCTGCTGAGTTCTGAAATTTCAACAAGTCTCACAGGGCGTAACAAAATACTCGAATTGTTTCCCTTCTCATTCTCAGAGTTCCTCCGGTTTAAAGGAAAAGCTTGTGATCCGGAGCATCTCACTTCAAAACAAAAAGCCTTGCTGCAAAAAGACTTCGGTCAATATATGGAGACGGGTGGTTTTCCACTGGTTGTTAAAGAAAATGACCTGGAACTCATCAACAGCTACTTCCAGGACATCCTTTACCGCGATATCATATCCCGCTATAAACTGATTCAGGTGAACGAAATCAAACAGATCGGGTTGTATTTTGCCTCCAATCCAGGCCGCCTGTTTTCCTATGCGACCCTGCAGGATATATCGGGGGTGAAAAGTACCAGCTCCATCAAGGATTACCTGTGGTATTATGAACAGTCGTACCTCTTTTTCTACCTGAAGAAATTCGATTATGCCGTAAAGAAACAGATCATGAACCCTAAAAAAGTATATAGCATCGATCCGGCTGTCAATAACCGGCTTGGGTTCAACTTTTCCCGGAACAAAGGGCGTGTACTTGAAAACATGGTCTTCATTGAGTTGCTCCGGCGGGGCAAAGAGGTTTATTATCACACCGGCAAAAAAGAGTGTGATTTCCTTGTCAGGGAAGGGCTGAAAATCTCACAAGCTATCCAGGTGGCCTTTACAGTTGATAAAACGAATCAGCAACGCGAAATCAGCGGTCTGAAAGAAGCGATGGAGACATATGGTCTGAAGCAGGGGCTGCTGATCACAAGCGATACAGAAGACGAAGAGGGTGATGCATCAGGAACAGTAAAAACAATACCTGCCTGGAAATGGATGCTGACGGAGGAGCGGAGGGCTTAGAGCGAAGAGCAGAGAGCAGAGAAAGTTGCTCGTTACTCGTTGCTGGTTGAGAACCGGGAACCGTGAACAGTAGGCAGTTGGCAGTAGGCACTTCGACTCATTTCGACTACGCTCATTGCAAGTCGCTCAGTACAGGCACTTCGGCTCATTTCGACTGCGCTCAATGCAAGACGCTCAGTACAAGCAATTGTTGAATGGTTAAATGGCTAAATTGCTGATCGAAACTGTGAACGGTGAACCGGGCACTGAGAACTACCACATTGGCACACTTGTATTGAGCTTATAGAAATAGAACACAATAGGAAAAAAACACAGAGTATTTCTATGTGCCCATTTATTAATTAGCTATGAACTCCGATCAGATCAAGTCATTCATCTGTCAGCACAGCGCACTCTTTTGGTATATACCTGAAGATAAAAAAGAAAATATCAGCCAGGAACTGCTGGTTGAGACCATTTTTAACTATGGTTCATTAAATGATGCTCTTACCCTGACCAGCTTGTTGGGCACCGAAAATGTTTACAGGATTTTAAAAAATATGAAAGGGAGAAAAAAAATGAACATTTACCCGGAAATTTATAATTTTTTCATGCTTTATTTTGAAAAAAATGTACAAAGAAATCCTGAGCACTAAACAGCAGGAACTGTTACCCCTCTTACAAGCCTTTAAACGAGAATTTTACCTGGTAGGTGGCACTGCCATCGCACTGCATATTGGGCACAGGAGATCCATAGACTTTGATTTATTTAAAAAGGGAAACCTCAATATAAAAAGGATTCTGAGTAAAATTTCACAGTTGAACCATTCATATATCGTAACCAGAAGGGTGGAAGAACAACTAAACCTGATCATGAATGATGTAAAGATTACTTTTTTCGATTATCCATACCCTGTTGAGGCCAACTGCAAATTCGGGGATATTATTAAAATACCCGACCTGCTCCAGCTTTCCGCTATGAAAGCCTTTGCGCTTGGCAGACGCTCCAAATGGAAGGATTACATTGATCTCTATTACATTTTAAAGGAGCATTATTCGGTGAATGAAATTGTTTGCTCCGCAGATTCAATCTTCGGTCAGTTGTTTTCAGAAAAATTATTCAGGGCTCAACTCAGCTATTTTGAAGATATTGATTATTCCGAACCTGTTGAGTCGTTAAGAGAAGAAATCTCTCCTGTGGATGTAAAAGAATTTTTGATCGCAAAGGCCATTGATTTGAGGGAAGAATAAGAATGGCCGAATTGAAGAAATAGGCAGTGGGCAGTTTGCAGTTGGCAGTTGGCAATGGTTAAATGGCCAAATTGCTGAGCAGAGCGAAGTCCCGCCATTGCGGGGTTAAAATGTTGTTGCGTTTTAGCCCCTTAAAAAGTTGGACAAAGATTAGTGAAATAAAAAACTAAAAGCTTGATTAGAACTGTGAACCGAAAACCGAGAGATAGCAACATACAAAATATTTCGTAAATTTTACGAATTTAATTTAAATTTGCTTCGTAATACAGACGAAATTTTTATGGTCTTAAAACAGAATCAATATCCAACATCCCTGTGAAAGATATTCTCAAATCGGTCATCACAGAATTTCAACAAAGAGACTTGCCGGCCATCAGGAAGCGCAGCCTCAAAATTGACATTGATGTACCTATGATCACAACCCTGATCGGTGTGCGGCGTAGTGGGAAAACGTACATGTTGTACAATATTATTAAAACGGTTACTGCCCGGGGAGTGTCCATAGACAATATCCTTTTCCTGAATTTTGAAGACGAACGCATAACCATGCAGACCAGCGACCTGGATCTGATCCTGCAATCCTATTCCGAGTTGTATCCTGATAAGAACCTGAATGAGTGTTACTTCTTTTTCGATGAAATTCAGAATGTAACAGGCTGGGAAAAGTTTGTCCGGCGTATTTTTGATAATTACAGCAAGCACATCTTTATTTCCGGATCCAATGCCAGGCTTTTAAGTACAGAAATAGCCGGTGCACTGAGGGGAAGAACCATTACTTATACGGTTTATCCCTTAAGCTTTGAAGAGTATCTTGATTTTAAAGAAATAACATATCATGTGGTGAATCCATCGGCGCGGGCAAAAGTAATACACGCTGCACGGGAGTTAATTACCCATGGTGGTTTCCCCGAAACAATAGATTTTAGTGACGGGGTCCGGATAAAAGTGCTGCAGAGTTACTTCAATACGATGATCTTCCGGGATATTGTTGAGAGGTATAAAATCAATGATGTACAGGTACTAAAATTTTTTATCAAGAAGCTTTTTTCGAACATCGGAAAACCCTTGTCGGTCAATAAAATTTATAACGATTTGCGATCTCAGGGGTATAAGGTCAGCAACAACTACCTGTATGAGTTTGAACAATATGTCTATACTGTATTTTTAGGAATACCTGTTCCCAGATTCAGTTATTCGGAAATAAAACAGGCTAAATCTGAGAAAAAACTCTATGCCATTGATACCGGATTATTATCTGCGGTAGAATTCAGCATATCAGAAAACAGGGGAAAGCTGCTCGAAAATGCGGTGCTTCTTGAACTTGTGAAAGCCGGCAGGGAAGTCTTATATTTCAAAGACAAATATGAGTGCGATTTCATTGTCCGCGACGGAAGTTCACTAAAAGCCTTGCAGGTTGCCTGGCAGTTAGAAGACGATACAACACAAAGCAGAGAAATAAGGGGACTGGTTGAAGCGTGCCGGAAACTCAACCTGCAGCATGGACAGATCATTTGCTTCGATCACAAAAAGCGGATTGAAAAAGATGGTGTTGCTGTTGAAATCACTCCCTTTTTTGAATGGATCAGAACCGTATGAAGAGCGGAGAGCAGAGAGCATAGGGCTCTGTGAACCGTGAACCGAAAACTGTGAACCGGGAGCAGTTGGCAGTAGGCAGTTGGCAATTGTTAAATTATTCGAAAGAAAGTTGCTCTTTGCTGGTTGAGAATTATAAATTGTGAATCGTGAACCTGACTTCAAACTTCGAACATCGAACTGAAAAGTGCTAATGGCCAAGGGCTAAAAGCTAGGAGCTGATTTGAACTGTGAACCATGAACTGTAATAGTAGTCGTTAAAATAAAACATCAAAAAGTACATTCCAATTAATTAAAAAATTTGATCATGAATAAAAAAATTTCAAGCAGCAATACAAAATCTCAGATACTTGCCGCTTATGAAGAGTTGTTAGAGAAACAACAGGAAAAATCACAGGACAATTTAAAAGAAAATCAGCAAAGAAAAGAAGCTGAAAAAACAGTTCAATCGGCCGCATCTAACACTGAAAACAAAATCATCAGAGACATTGCCATCCTGAAAGATAATTTTCTTGATTCCCTTCAAAAAGTGCAGGAAAGCCTGGTGAAAGAATACCAAAAACTCTCCGAAATCCAGGAAGCCATTAAGATTGAAAAGAAAAACCTTGAAG
>JBLRXC010000025.1:0-32289 GCA_047920975.1 Bacteroidales bacterium
CCTTTTCCCTTTCCATCTCCGCCTTTTCCGATTCCAAAAGCCTTGTCAATATTTGTTTTTGCCTTGTTAACGTCTCCTGTGTAATCATTTTATTGACCAGATCTGTCTCTGTCTGCTCCATATCTTCCATAATTTTTTTCAATTCACGGCTTGTTCCGAACTCACCAGCTTTGTCAAGCTGTTCAGCCAGTTTGCGCATTTCATTCCTGATGAATTCCTGTTCTGCTGCCGTCCTCGCCAGTTGCTCACTCATGGATTGCCCAGTCCGTCCCTGCTGACCCTCCTTCTCCCCTTTTCCCTTCTGATCCTTGCCTGATTTCATCTGCTCTATCTGCTGGTTTAACTGCTCCTGCATTTTACGTAGCGATTGCATAGACCCCTTTCCCTGACCCGGTTTGGGCATCCCGGAATTCTTACAGGAACTCGAACTTTTGCTCTGCATCATCATCATTTGCATCATCTGGTTCAATGTCTCCGAAAGCATCAGGGCCAGGTTGTTCACAGAGGTCATCACATATTGCTGCTGCCCCGCAGCCTGGTGAGTCTTCCTGTTATTGAGCGATTGGAGTGCACTTTCAATATTCCTGTCAATGGTTTGGATCTCTTTGGTCACAAATGGTTCTATCATGATCTGCCGTTTACTCAGTGCAACCAATGAATCAGCCACCATTTTTAAATCGTCTTTTAACAATTTCTGATCCTGGATCAAATTCGTAAATTTCGGATCATTTACACTTGTCGAATTTACCTGCTGCATCAACTCCTCCTGGTTAAACGAGAGTTGAACCAGGTTCTCGAGAATATCACGCAAAGCTTCCATGTCCTCTCCCATGCTCTCCTGAATCATATCTTGCTGCATGTCGAACATATCCTGCGCCATTTTGCTCATTTTCTGTGAAGCATTGCGCTGAGATCCGGCAGCATTCTTCCGTTGGTTCTTTCCCAACTGATCCTGACTTTTCTCAAGTTCATCCATTATCCCCTGCTGCTCCTCCTCCATCTTGTCAAAATCATTGGGAGATTCCATCTCTTTGTTCATTTTTTCAAGATGATCAAGATCTTCCATTATTTGATTGAACGCCTTCTCTACCCCCTCCTGCTGGTCCTTTATTTCCCCGAGCTCATTTGACTTATCCTCTGTTTTATTGGCCATATCTTCCTGTTTTTCAGCAAGCTCATTCAGTTTTTGAATGGTCTCCTCAAGTTTCTGCTCAAACTCAAGTTGTTTGAACAACTCAAGGTTCCGGTCCAGCATCTTTTCAAGATCATCACTCGAGAGCTTAATATCATCAAGCATCTTGTTAATTTTCTCCTTATCCAGTTCATCTATCAGCTGTTGCAACTCCTCAAACAACTTCCTGATCTCTTCATTTTCAACAAGCTTATCAAACAACTCCTCCAACTGCCGCTGCTTCTCCAGAATCTGTAAATCAATTTCCTTGAATTGCTGCTCCTTGAAAGCTTTTTCCTGATTTTTTTGCTTCAATTCCTCCATTTTCTGTTGAAGGCTTGAATGCTTCTCCAATAATTGCTTTACCTGTTCCTTATCCTGCCAGGTCAGTTCCGGTTTATGGATAAACTTTTTGTTGATCTCTTCTATTTCCCGCTGTAACTCTTTTACTTCAATCAAAGCGCTTTCCATCTCCTTCTTGATCTCCTGGTTACTATCTTCTTTCTCACGGTTAATTTCATCAAGGGTAGGAATCCTGAAACTCATGATCTGCGACCGGGTGGATTTTCTTCCGTTGATGCCATCGTTGTCCCAAACCTCAAAATAATATTCAAATGCATCCCCTGGATTAAATCCTTCGCGGAAAGTATCAAAAAAGTAGGTGAACGATTGCGTATGGCTGGTATTGTCGATGGGAATATCTAAGGTTGAGATAGCTTCCTGCTGATCACTCCAGCCACTTTTCCGGTGATTGAATGTGAGCCGGGTCAATCCATAGTCATCACTCACCAAACCACTGAAATAAATTCTTTTATCATATTCCGAATCCCTGTACTCCTCAATGGTGATCAACGGATAGGCATCGGGTATGGTGACAATGGAATATATCAATGAATCGCGGTTCTCAATAAACTGGTTCTTCGTTTTTATAACATAATTTTCGCTTTTGAAAACTGGTTTTTCATATTCAAAATTGACAGGTGATTTTCCTTCCAGCATCAGGTGATCACTTTCAAAATTCAATAGAATGTGGTCGGTGTTCCTGGTGCTGAACTTCCAGGTGATGCGCGTGCCAACAGGAACCATGATATCACCGTTATTTTTTTTGACCTCATTTTTCTTCCGGGTGTACGCAGGGAAATCCATCAATACCTCAAAATCGAGAATTACCGGCTTTGGCAAAACTTTCAACTCATATTCAGCAGTCTGATGCCGCCCCGCGACGATGTTAAACCTTGTGTCCTTCTGAACATTGAAAAAAGTATGCCTGAATTCTGAGATGCTGTTCTTTTCAAGCCTTATGTTTGCATTTTCTGATTGTAAAAAAACACGGTCAGGTATCTCTTCGCCATCTATCCGCACAATCAGTGTAAAATCTTCATTTTGCAACACTTCAAATGCATCGTTCAACACCTGGATCCGGAAGGGGAGGGGAATTTCAAAATGTTCGGTGTACCTCACCAGTCTTGTAGCAGGCTCCGTGATAATTGCAGGTGAAGAAACGAGAATAACGATGATGACCAACACCGGAATGATAAGGTATTTCAGATATTTACGGTTAATCGAAAAATCTATGGCTGCAACAAATGGAACCGGACGTAGCTCCCTGATTTTCTGCTCAATACCCGCATTGAGAAGTGCCAGGTTTGGATGTGCCTTTCCGGTCATTTTTTTCAACTGAAGGGCATTCAGCAACTTATCACGCACATCAGGAAAATGCCGGCCAACGATTCCGGATGCCTCTTCATGGCTGATGATCTTTCCAATTCTGTAAAGCTTTGCAAGGGGTATGAAAATATATGCTATGACAATCACAAGATTTACTGAAAGAAATGCCCAAAATATAATGGTCCGGGTCATGCTGTTGAAACGCCCGAAATACTCTGTCAAAGCAATGGCTAAAAACAATACCAGCAGGAGGCTGAGACAATATATGGTTCCCCGGATCAGTTTATTTGTATAAAACTTCCTGATGAACTGATCCAGCTTTTGTATTAATATGTTGTATTGATCTTCCAATTGAATGCATGTAAAATATAACCAGTTTCAGAAAACGATTATTTTTGAACAGTTATTTCATGATCTGAAGAACTGCACATTCTATTCGACCAGGATATATTGCAGATTTTATCCGTGCAAATTTAAACAATAATCATGAGAGCACCAAGGTTCACTCCTCCCAGACACTTCATTCAATCATTCTCACGTAAAACTGTGAAAGAGAACCCGTCAACGATCCCTGCAAGACTTACAAAGTATTTCTTAGTGCTGGCCTCATCATTGATCTCCCTCCTGGTGATTGCCCAGGATCATTTTATTTTTAATCCGGTTCATCATTGCGCCCATGCCAAAATATCAGGGGCACGACTTAAAACACCTTTTGAAATTATTCAGTCGCCTTTGCTCATGGATTACGATGTTACTTTTTATCACCTGAATCTCGAGGTCAGTGATCAGTCCACATACATTTCAGGAGATGTTACCATTCATGCCCGTGTAGTCGCAGAACAACTGGATACCCTTGCCATTGAACTCATCAACCTGATGGATATTGAAATCGTAAAAGTAAATGCTGTTTCTGCAGGCTTTCTTCACACAGGCGATGAAGTGTTTATTCCACTCGCTCAGCCGCTCCTGAGCGATGAGATTTTCACCGTTCAGATTTTTTATCATGGAATTCCTCCTGCAGGCAATTTCTTCAACGGGGTAACAACAGCTTACGATTCAGTCTGGAACAAACATGTGACATGGACTTTATCGGAACCTTTCAATGCCAGGCAATGGTGGCCGGTGAAACAGGTACTGGAAGACAAGGCAGATTCGGTTTGGGTGTTCCTGACTACCGACGCCAAGAACAAAGCGGGTTCGAATGGGCTCCTGAAAAATGTTGTCAATTTACCCGACAATAAGGTGAGGTATGAGTGGAAATCAGGATATCCGATTGCCTATTACCTCATCTCTTTTGCTGTTGCCGAGTATCAGGATTATTCAGTGTACGCTAAGCCTGGCGGACTGAATAACGATTCGGTACTGATCCAGCATTACATCTACAACTCCCCGGTTTGCCTTGAACATTACAAGACCGGACTTGACAGAACCACAGAGATGGTGGAACTGTTCTCCGATCTCTATTCCATCTACCCTTTTCATGAAGAGAAATATGGACATTGTCTCGCTAAAATTTCAGGAGGCATGGAACACCAGACAATGACCACAATCAATAATTTCGGACTTTTACTGGTAGCTCATGAACTGGGACACAGCTGGTTTGGCAATCATGTAACCTGTGCCACCTGGAGCGATATTTGGATAAATGAAGGCTTTGCCACCTATACCGATTATCTGGCCCATGAAAAGCTGGCAGGGGGGCAGTGGCCCGCCATCTGGATGCAAAATGTTCATGCATTTATTACCTCCGAACCATACGGAAGTGTGTATGTTCCTCCCGATGAAATAACGTATGACAATGTGGAACGGATTTTTGACGCGCGGCTGACCTACTATAAAGGCGCATTGCTTCTGCACATGATCCGGTACATGCTGAACAATGATGATCTTTTCTTCCAGAGTTTCAAAAACTTCCAGGCTGCATTTGCCGACAGTATTGCCACAGCACTCGATTTCCTGGATATTTTAAATCAGACCACCAACCAGGACTTTGCAACTTTTTTCGATCAATGGTTCTTCGGTGAGGGATATCCAATGTTATCCATCCACTGGAAGCAAACCGGTAATACCTTTGAACTTACATCGCTGCAAACAACTTCAGCACCGGAAATAACACCCCTCTTTTACCTTCGGTATCCTGTCAGATTATTTTTCAACAGCGGAACCGACACGACGGTTGTGATCCTTCACGATCAACCCCTGGCAACCATATCCGCAGATCTTCCGTTTCAGGTCGATAGTGTCCATGTTGATCCGGAGCTCTGGATTCTTAAAAAAGTGGTCAGTATCAATGGTGTCAATGACCAGCAGGAGCAGATGGTCATTGGCATATCTCCCAACCCTTTTACAAACAGGGTAACCATACGGACTGCATTCTTAAATCCTTATAGCATCAGGGTAATAAACCTGACCGGAGAGGTCTTGTCTGCGGTTCAGGCAAATGAGTCTGTCACTGAATTAAATCTGTCATTCCTGAAAAATGGATTGTACCTGCTGACAATCGAAGGCGAGGGTCAGCCCTATACAACCAAAATTGTAAGGCATGATTGATAAAGCATCCCGGAACAGGACATCCCCGTGCTTCGCTTCTGATCCGTTTTCTTATCTTTGCACAAATTTGACTGGTAAATGGCTGAAAGAGAAGTTCGTCTGAGATTTGCACCATCCCCAACCGGCCCCCTGCATATAGGAGGCGTCAGGACAGCACTTTACAATTTCCTGTTCGCTAAAAAACACAAGGGAAAACTGATCCTGCGAATTGAAGATACCGATCAAAACCGTTATGTCCCCGGAGCGGAACAATATATCCTCGAATCATTGTCATGGTGCGGAATTGAATTTGATGAGGGAATTCTCGAAGGAGGACCTTTTGGGCCCTATCGGCAGTCGGAAAGAAGAGATATTTACCGCAATTATGCCGATCAGCTTGTTGGTGCCGGGAAAGCCTATTATGCTTTTGATCCGGAAGAAGACCTGGTTTCACTCCGGCAAAAACTTGAGGCTGAAAAAGCGCCCAATACAAGTTATAGCGCATTTTGCAGGGATCGTATGAGAAATTCCCTGACTATGAGCGAAGCAGAAGTGAAGGAGCTTATTTCCGCTGGAACGGCCTATGTGATCCGGTTCAAAATGCCTGCCAATGAAAAAATCGTTTTCAATGACCTGATCAGGGGCGAAATTATTGTTGATTCATCAACATTGGATGATAAAGTGCTCTTTAAATCCGATGGCATGCCAACCTACCACCTGGCAAATATTGTTGACGATCACCTCATGAACATTTCGCATGTGATACGCGGAGAGGAGTGGCTTCCTTCGCTCGCATTGCATGTGATGCTTTACCGCGCATTTGGCTGGCAGGAACCTGCATTTGCACACCTGCCCCTGTTACTCAAACCCGACGGAAAAGGAAAACTGAGCAAACGCGATGGCGATCGGATGGGTTTTCCCGTATTCCCAATTGAATGGAAAAACCCTGAAACAGGTGAAGTGGGCACAGGATACCGTGAATCGGGGTATTTCCGGGAAGCTTTTATCAACATGCTTGCTCTACTTGGCTGGAACCCGGGAACAGAGCAGGAACTTTTTTCGATGCAGGAACTCATCGGTGCATTTTCAATGGACAGGGTAGGGAAATCCGGATCCCGGTTCGACCCGGTCAAAGCCAGATGGTTCAATCACCAATATCTGCTGAAAAGAGGTAATGAACAATTATGTGCACTGTTTCAGCCCCAACTCAGAGAAAAAGGGATCGAAAGGCCTGCACATGTTGTTATGCAAGTGATTGAACTTGTTAAAGAAAGGGTTGATTTTATAAGCGAAATCTGGGATCAGGCCTGGTTCTTTTTTGTCAGCCCCGATCAATATGAACAAACAATGGTTCAAAAACACTGGAAACCTGAATCTGCTGATCTGCTGACCGGATTTGCTGAAAAGGTCATGAATATAAGTCCGTTTACCGCTGATGTAATCCATGGATTCATCAATGACTTTATTACGGAAAAAGGTATCGGCATGGGCCGTATTATGCCTCTTTTAAGATTATCCCTTGTTGGTTCTGCGATGGGCCCGGGAGTAACCAATATCATGGAGGTCATCGGTAGAGAAGAGTCAGTGAAACGCATCTTATCAGCAATTCAATCAATCAAAATCTGATGGCAACAATCGCACTCGAAGGAATGGAATTTCATGCTTACCATGGCTGCTTCAAAGAAGAGCAGGTCACCGGAAATACCTTTATTGTTGATCTGTGGTTTGAAACCAATACATCAGATGCTGAAAAATCGGATAACCTGGCTGATACCGTCAACTACGCAGAAATATTTGAATTGGTGAAACAGGAGATGGCGATTCAGTCGAAATTGCTTGAACATGTCGGAAAAAGGATCATGAAGGCGATTCAAAAGGATTTTCCAATGATTCAGTCGATTGGTCTGAAGATATCCAAGATGAATCCTCCCCTTGAAGGAAAGGTAAACAATGTGAGTGTATTTCTGAACAACCAGCAGGAATGAAAAACAAGGGTCGTATGATGATTGAAATATTCTTGGAAATTGCATAAGAAACTTATACTTTTGCACTTCATGCAGATGGTCTCGTGGCCGAGTGGTTAGGCAGAGGTCTGCAAAACCTTGTACAGCGGTTCGAGTCCGCTCGAGACCTCAAAAAGGACATGTGGTGTACTTTTCATGCTTCACAATGTTAGTTTTCCCGAATCCGCATTGAAGAGTTTCAGTGATTGCTTCTGGTGATTTTGAGATATGATGTGGGAACCGTAATATAAATTGATTTCCCGATGGCTTCTATTTCAATCTTCACCTTTTTCTTACCCTGCAAGTTAATGAGATGTCCTTTCAATCCCATGAGCGGGCCTCTCTGGATCTCTACCTCATCGCCGATACTTAATTCAATGGGGGAAATCATCTGGTCCTTTTCAGTATTCATGAAGTGCCGGATGGCAGTGATCTGTTTTGGGGGAATGGGCACTGCCTTTCCCTCAAATGTGACAAACCTCACAACCCCTTCCATTTGGAGAACTTTAAAATACTCTTTGGGAATGATCCGGACAAAAATATAGGACCGGAAGAGTGGTACTTCAACCCATTTGCGACGGTCACTCCATTGTTTTAACGTTTTTACAAGCGGCAGATAGGCTTCAATACCCGATTCTTCTAAAAGCTTAAAAGTCCTCTTTTCAAAACGGGAACGACAATATACAGCATACCAAATCTTGCTTTGATCAGACATCTGTTTACACCTGGAAAAAATCCTAAAAATTATAAATTTGTCTAACAGTCCGGTAAAACGGGCTAAACAATCATACCCACGCCCATCGTATTGTTGGTACCCTCATCTATTAAAATAAGGCTTCCTGTCTGACGATTCTTGCGGTAGCTATCGAAAAACAAGGGTTTGGTGGTTCTGATAGAAACCCTTGCAATCTCATTCATTTTCAGGGTATTCCCATCCTCAATGCGATTAAGGGTGTTCACATCAACCTTGAACTTGATCTCTTTCACCATACACTTCACATCATTGGTTGTATGCTTCAAATGATATCTTATATTGGGTTGCAGAGGTTTATCGTTCATCCAGCACATCATGACATCAATATCCTGATCAATGAAAGGCACATTGTTCTCCTTAACGATCATATCTCCCCGGCTGATATCAAGATCATCCGACAGCCTGAATGTCACAGACATGGGAGGGTAGGCCTCATCCAATTCACTTTCAAATACATCAATTGATTCTATGGTTGTAATGAAACCGGAAGGAAGCACCATCACTTTGTCACCTTTGCGAAACACACCTCCGGCCACACGGCCTGCATAACCCCTGTAATCGTGGTATTTGTCAGATTGTGGCCTGATGACATACTGCACCGGAAACCGGGGATCAATATGATTAAAGTCACCGCCCACATGAATATTTTCAAGAATATAACGCAGTGTACCTCCGCCATACCAGGGCATATTGTGAGATCGCTCTACAACATTATCACCCTTTAAAGCACTGATGGGAACATAGCGGATATCCTTCACAGCAAGTTTTGCGGCGAAAGCACTGAAATTTTCCTTGATCTCCTCATAAATATTCTCCTGATAATCGACCAGATCCATTTTATTGACACAAACGATCAGGTGAGGAATCTGCAGCAGAGAAGCGATGTAGGAGTGCCGGTAAGTTTGTTCGGTAACACCATTCCTTGCATCAATCAGAATCAGGGCAGCATTGGCAGTGGAAGCACCTGTTACCATATTCCGGGTGTACTGAACATGTCCGGGTGTATCGGCAATGATAAACTTACGCCTGGGGGTTGCAAAATACCTGTAGGCAACATCTATTGTAATTCCCTGTTCACGCTCTGCCCGAAGGCCATCGGTGACCAGTGAAAGGTCAATCTGCTCATTGCCCCTCCGAATACTCGCACGCATGACAGATTCCAGCTGATCCTCAAAAATAGATTTACTGTCGTAAAGCAACCTGCCAATAAGGGTACTTTTCCCGTCATCCACACTCCCTGCAGTTGTGAACCGCAGCAGTTCCATATCAAGGTAAGTTTTGCTTGAGAATTCTTTAATTTCTTCCATTTCCGGTTTCTTGTAAATTACAGCAAGTGATTTTCTTAAAAATACCCTTCCTTTTTGCGGTCTTCCATTGCGGATTCGCTTCTTTTATCATCAGCGCGGCTTCCCCTTTCTGTAACCCTTGTTGCTGCTATTTCCCGGATGATGTCTTCAAGGTTATCAGCAGCTGAAAGGGTAAGTCCTGTACATGAAATATCGCCGATAGTCCTGCATCTGATCCGCATGGTAACCACTTTTTCAGACTCCCGCTTTTTCATGAATGGAGCATCTGCCAGCAAAACACCATCCCTGACAAAAACTTTTCTTTCATGCGTAAAATAGAGTGATGGTATGTGAATGTTTTCAAGATAGATATACTGCCAGATATCCATTTCAGTCCAATTACTCAAAGGAAAAACCCTGAAATGCTCACCCATTTTTTTTCGGCCATTAAAAATGTTCCACAGCTCAGGCCTTTGATTTTTTGGATCCCATTGTCCAAACTCATCCCGGTGTGAAAAGAAGCGCTCTTTTGCCCGCGCTTTTTCCTCGTCCCTTCTGCCTCCCCCCAGAGCAGCGTCAATTTTATATTTGGCAATCGTATCGAGCAAAGTGATGGTCTGAAGTAGATTTCTGCTGGCGTCAAACCCTTCTTCCTCTGTCACACGACCCTGGTCAATAGATTCCTGCACAGAGCCAACGATTAGTCTGGCCCCAAGCTTTTGAACCAGATCATCCCTGAAAATCATTGTTTCCTCAAAATTATGCCCTGTATCAATATGAACCAAGGGAAAGGGAAACCGGGCTGGCCAAAAAGCCTTACGTGCCAGATGAACCATCACAATGGAATCCTTTCCGCCTGAAAAGAGAAGGGCAGGGTTTTCAAACTGCGCTGCTACTTCCCGCATCACAAAAATGGACTCTGATTCAAGTTCACGTAAATGGTTGATGTTATACTTCTTCATGAAAAAACTGACATAAATATTTGTACCAAGAAAATATCAGGCTTCCGGCTCATCATAACGAATCAAAGGGATCAGATAATCAAGCAACTGATTCACTGACTCCTCAATGGTCTGCTTGTGGGTATGTATCGTTACGTCAGCGTGTTCGGGTAACTCAAACGGAGAATCAATGCCCGTAAAATTTCTGATCTCGCCCCGCCGTGCCCTCGCATATAACCCTTTCGTATCGCGTTGTTCACAAACTTCAATGGGAGCGCTCACAAAGACCTCAACAAAGTTTTCCTTTCCGATTATCTCAAGTGCCATTTTCCGGATTGCCTCTGTAGGGCTGATAAAACTGTTGATGATAATAATTCCGCAATTGATGAACAGTTTTGAAATTTCGGCAATCCTTCGAATATTCTCAAACCTGTCGTCATCCGAGAACGAGAGGTTGTTATTGATTCCGGCACGGATGTTATCCCCGTCAAGAATCTGGGCAATATAGCCCTGCCTGTAAAGTGCTTCATCTAAATATTTGGCAATCGTCGTTTTACCCGCGCCAGAGAGTCCTGTCATCCAAATTACCTTCGAACGCTGCCTTAATAACTTCTCCTTGTCCTTCCGTTGTAAGATTTTATCGAATACCGGATATATATGTTTCTCTGATTCCTTCATACACGTGATTCAAAACAATTTAGCTACTTTTGGGCCGCAAAGTTATGTTTTTTTAGAATACCCGTTTGACTCAATCACGCGGAAGTTGGTCATAAATTTGCATGTGTGGACTCCATGGATGACCATGCACAAGTTGACAATTTCAAACCCAAACAATAACTCAACGAAATACAATGATCACAAGACAGCAGTCTGAACATCTTCTGGAAATTGCCATTGCAGCATCTTTAGAGGCAGGGGAGGAGATCCGTAAAATCTATACCAATGGTTTCGATGTAGATTATAAAAAAGATCATTCGCCGCTCACAAAGGCTGATACCGCTTCACACGCCATCATCAGCAAACATATTGAAGCAACCGGGTATCCGGTACTGAGCGAGGAAGGCAGGGAAATACGTTTTGAGAAAAGAAAAACCTGGGATATCTACTGGCTGGTTGACCCACTGGACGGAACCAAAGAATTTGTGAAAAAAAATGGTGAGTTCACAGTCAACATCGCCCTGATTGTATCAAATCAACCCATGTTTGGTGTCATTTATATCCCGGTTACTAAAACCCTGTACTTTGGTTCAGAATTTTCGGGTTCACACAAAATCCATACAATCACCGGAAAAAGAGATAATCTCGATACCTATATCAAAGAAGGTATTGTTTTGCCTGAAAAACAATCTGATCATGTTTTCACCGTGGTTGGGAGCAAATCTCATCTGACGCCTGAAACGGAAGTCTTTGTTGAAACCCTGAAGAAAAAACATGGTGCGCTAAACTTCTTATCAAAAGGGAGTTCATTAAAGATTTGTATGGTGGCTGAAGGGTCTGCAGATGTCTACCCGCGTTTTGCACCGACCATGGAGTGGGATATTGCGGCAGGCCATGCCATCGCCAAATATTCCGGCGCTCAGATTGTTGTTCATGAAACCGGCCATGAACTGACCTATAACACAGAATCGCTGGTCAATCCCTGGTTTATTGTCAAAAGATAATACTGCCTGGTCTGCAGTCCGGCTTTAGGTGTTTTTGAAAATTCGTTTGGTTGTTGATTCCTTATCGGCCTCCTTATCATCAGAGTAATAGCCGTAGCCATAACCATAGCCGTAACCATAGCCATAACCATAGCCGTAACCATAGCCATAACCATAGCCATAGCCATAACCATAGCCATAAGAGTTTTTAGATAGTTTCACATCATTGATGAGGATGCTGATATTTTCGATATTGCGGGTTTCAATATCCCGCATGATGGAAGCAAATACTTTTTTATGGGTATAGTTCTGCCGTACGATAAACAGATTGGCATCGGTATATTTCATCAACAAAAATGCATCGGTAACCAACCCGACAGGAGGTGTGTCAATCACAATATAATCATACATCTCCTTAAGTTGGGCAAACAGCTCTTCCGTCCTGGCCGAGGCAATTAATTCAGCAGGGTTTGGGGGAACCGGTCCCGCCATGATGATGTCGAGGTTGTCAATGGGTGATGCCTGTATAATATCTTCCATACTGCTTTTGTTGATGAGATAGGAGCTGATCCCTTCTGTATTGCTCAACCCAAAGTCTTTATAGATTTTAGGCTTTCTGAGGTCAAATCCCATCAACAGGGTCTTCTTTCCATAAAGCGCAAAAATGGAGGCCAGATTAATCGCACAAAAAGTCTTCCCGGCACTCACCATGTCAGAAGTGATCAAAACTGTTTGTTTCTCCTTGCCCTTGGCATAAAACTGCAGATTCGTCCGTATTGACCGGAACGACTCTGATATGGATGATTTAGGTGATTCAGCCACAACAGCCTGCGTGTCTTTGTTGCTGTGCATAATATGGCCAACAATCGGAAACCTGGTAGCATTTTCAACATCCTTTCGCTCAATGATCTTGTCATTGAAATAATCCTTACCCAAAAAATATACTATGGGCAAGACAATACCCAGAATGATCGCAATCATGTAGTTCAGACTTTTCTTGGGATATACCTCACTTCCTCCGCGTGCGATGTCGATCACCTGATTATCAGGTTCATTCGATGCTTTGGTGATCAGGGCTTCTGAACGCTTTTGCTGTAAATAGTTGTAAAGGGCATCGCTCAATTTAAATTTTCTCTCAATCCCAAGCAATTCACGCTGATTGGAGGGCAATTGTCCGATCCTGACCTCCAGCAATCCAATCCGGTTGTTGATATCATCAATGGCGATGTTTGAGTTGACTATGATGCTGTTGATGCTTTCCATCAGCGTATTCTCAGTGGAAGCAATCCGTTGATTTAAAATCTGAATGGCCGGATTGGAAGGTCTTGAGTAGAGCAACTTCTCCTCCCTTTCAGAATACAATTTGGATAACTCGGAGGTAAGCTGGCTCACAAGGGGATCATCTATTCCCATGGTAGTGGGGATGATTAATACATCCTCCAGCCCCCTGTTTGTTGAAATATACTCCTTTAAGGTTTTATAATATTTTCCTTTGAGTTCAAGTTGCGCCTTTTCATTTTCAAGCTGTTTCAATTGATCAAAAACCTGGGAGGCCTGAAAATCAAGGTTCATTACCTGTTTGGTGGTTCTGAAGTCCTGAAGGCTTTGTTCAGCAATATACAACGAATCGTAAATCTCAGCCAGCTGAATATCGATGAACTTAACCGTATTTTCAGCAGCCCGGTTTTTTTGTTCGAGGTTTTTTCTGATATAAACCTCCGTAAGCTTATTCATAAAATCGACAGATTTCTCAACATTGCTTCCTTTCAGCGATAATTTCAATATAGATGACTCTTTTTCAATGGGCTCTATTTGAAAAGATTTAAAAGAGTTGGTCAGCTTGTCAATGTCATTGAAAATAAAAAAGTAGCTTTTGTTACCATGACGGCGGTCAACAAAATTTTCAGTCAAATCAACCTTGAATCGATAACCCCTCCCTGAGATGAACTGCCCAAACCGGAAAGCTGTATCAATACTAATATTGGCCGGTTCCTCTCCGTTTGCGCTGTTAATGATTTCAAAATCTGAATACCTGTAAAAGGAAACGCCTGTGCCCTCTGCTTTCAGGTTAAAGTTCTTATCTGAAAGTATATCCAGCTTAAATTTAACATTCAATGGTTGTGCATGCATCGAATCAAAGATAACCACGAACGGGCTCTCCTTGTAAAGTTCTTTTGTCACAAAGTTCTCCTCCTGAAAATAGGACACTGCCAGATCAAGTTCACGCACTGCTGCATTGACAAGCGAATAGGACTGAAGTTTCCCGATCTCATTCTGAATATTTTGCATGCTCCTTGCAAATCCAAAACCCATCAATGCCTGCGCATCCGGAGCCGAACGGTCGTCTTTGATCAAAACGGTTGCATTGACTTCATAAATGGGTTTGGTGTATTTATTGAACAGAAACGCAATCAGCAAAGCAATAAATATCGTAAGGACAAAAAAGTACCAGTAACGATACAATTTAAAAAACAGTGCTTTGTAATCAAAAGCCTCTTCCTGGACCTGCTGGGGGATATTTGGATTATAACTTTCCACGTGATTATTAGTTAAATAAGGCAAACAAACCTATGATTAATGAAATTGAAGAAATGACCAGGGCATAAGGGAAGGTTTGGAAAGCAAAATTCTTTCCCCGGACAGGACTTATGTAAACCATATCGTCGGGCATCAGGTAATAAAACTCCGATTCCAGCATGTTGTGCTCCAAAAGGTTGATTCGATGCATTTTAGAACCATATTCTGTTTTCCGTACCAGAACAACCTCATCCCGGTTGGCATATGTTGTAAGATCCCCTGCCATTCCAAGCACTTCAAAAATACTGACCTGGTCCTGGTAAATTTTATATTGGCCGGGTCTTGCAACCTCTCCAACCACAGTTACATTATAATTCACCAGGCGAACGATGACGATGGTATTGAGCAGATATTGGTCAATTTCCCTTTGTATTTTCTCTTTGGCCTCTTTGAGTGTAAGTCCTGTTACACTAATGTTTCCGATAAAAGGGAGTTCAACCTTTCCGGAGTCGTCTACTGAATAACTGTTCAGGTAAACGGCCGCATCGTGGTAGTAATTTGAAGCGGCACCGTATCCCAGGTTAAAATAGTCATTCACATCGCTGTCTATGCCAAAAACCTTTATATGGAGGTTGTTTCCGGGTTTTAACCGGTACAAATTATCCTGACTCACCCTATACTCCTGTTTAGCTTCAGATTCGCCATGCTGGAGATAAACCTGTCTCTTAATGGGAACACATGATGAAATGGTAAAAACAAGTGCCATCGCCCACCACCATGCCCCGGTCAAACCACTGTTGTTGGAACGCATCTGGTTTAAATTTTGTTATCTTTTTAAAATACGCCGCAAAAGTAATGCTTTTTTTATTAGACAAATTGTGTTTTTAAATCACTAATTTTGCCCTCAAAATAGGATTTATCATATGAAAGCATACATTTTCCCCGGACAGGGTGCCCAGTTTCCCGGAATGGGAAAAGAGTTATTTGAGAAACATTCCATTGCACAGGAACTTTTTCTGCAAGCCAATCAGATACTGGGTTTTGAAATTACCAAAATGATGTTTGAGGGAACCGATGAAGAGTTAAAGCAGACCAAAGTAACACAACCAGCCATATTTCTTCACTCCGTCATTCTTGCAAAAGCGTTGGGAGATCATTTCAGGCCTGATATGGTAGCCGGTCATTCCCTGGGTGAATTTTCCGCTTTGGTTGCCAATCAAACATTGTCATTTGAGGATGGACTGAAACTGGTGAACATTCGCGCCCTTGCCATGCAGAAAGCCTGCCAGGCCGAACCCTCAACCATGGCAGCAATACTTGGCCTGGAAGACGAAATCATCGAAAAGGTACTGCTCAGCATCGATGACATTGTAGTTGCCGCCAACTACAACAGCACAGGTCAGGTGGTTATTTCCGGCTCTGTGAAAGGAATTGAAACCGCCTGTGGAAAACTGTTGGAGGCAGGGGCCAAACGCGCACTTCCTTTGAAAGTCGGAGGCGCTTTTCACTCCCCGCTGATGGAACCTGCGCGGGTTGAACTGGCAGAAGCCATTCACCAGACAGTTTTTCAAGATCCAATCTGTCCGGTATATCAAAATGTTAATGCCCGGCCTGTGACCAATACAGAAGAAATTAAAAAGAATCTTGTTTCGCAACTTACTTCTCCTGTTAAATGGACTCAAACCATACAAAATATGATCACTGATGGGGCAGGGAATTTTGTTGAAGTCGGTCCCGGAACGGTTTTGCAAGGCCTTGTGAAAAAAATAAACAGGGATGTGACCACTGAAAGTGCCGTGGTTTAAACAGTCATTATTATTCCGGGATAAACGCCCGGTATGACCTCCAACATAGGCATTTATCCTTACGGATAATATCCTTTCACAATCCTGATTGTGATTTTTTTAAAGTGAGCTCCCAGTTCCACGCAGATAACATCATATCATCAAGTCCTCTTCCGGCTGACCAGCCCAATTCCTTGTTTGCCCTGGTAGTATCAGCCCACACTTTCTCAATATCTCCTTTGCGGCGTTCAGTCATTTTATAATTCAGCCTGATACCGGAGATTTTCTCAAATGATTTGATCACTTCCATGACTGAATATCCTCTGCCTGTTCCCAGATTAAAAACTTCAACCGGCAATTGTTGCTGCTCCGAAAGCTGTCTGTCCAAAGCCAGTACATGTGCCCTGGCCAGATCAACAACGTGAATATAATCACGTATAGCTGTGCCATCCGGTGTATGATAGTCTTGTCCGAAAACCTTCAGGCAATCACGCTTTCCAATAGCCGTTTGCGTTATGTAAGGCACCAGATTGTCAGGAACCCCGATGGGCAACTCACCTATCAGCGCAGAATCATGTGCTCCGACAGGATTGAAATACCTGAGCAGGATTGCATGGATCGGGACTGCTTTACATGTGTTTTGAATGATCTGCTCTGAAATTTGTTTGGTGTGTCCGTAAGGTGAAGCTGCCTCCCTGATCGGGGCATTTTCTGAAACCGGAAGCTCATCCGGCTGTCCATATACAGTACAGGAGGAGGAAAAGACAAGGTTCTTTAACCTGCATTCCTGCAATCCTTTTAAAAGGTTGATGGTGGAAAGCAGGTTATTATGATAGTATTGAAGGGGTTGCTGCACTGATGCCCCAACCGATTTGAAAGCTGCAAAATGAATAATCCCTGACAGGTCCCGGTTTTCTCTGAAAAAATTCAGTGTTCTTGCTTCATCCTGAAGATCAAACTGTTCGAAATGGGGCCTGATTCCGGTAATTTTTTCAATCTGGTCAACAACCCTTGCGTACGAATTTGACAGATTGTCAACTATGACAACCCGATAACCACTTTGTTGCAATTCAACAACAGTGTGGGATCCGATATACCCGGTACCTCCGGTAACAAGAACTTTTTTCATCCAAAAATCAAAGGCTCCAGTATGCCATTTTTTCAATCATTCCTTTATATGTCCCTCTGAGATCAAACAGGATGGGCTTTTCAACACAAAGGTTTAGAAAGTAATCTTCGCTAAATTTGGTGTATTGGTCATGAGCAACAGCGACAATAACAGCATCATAATCGTTTTTTGGTTTTGGGATCAGGTCAAATCCATATTCATGTTTCACCTCTTTGGGGGAAGCAAAGGGATCCACCACATCCACATCTACTCCATATGATTTGAGTTCGTTCACCACATCTGCCACTTTCGAGTTTCGAAGGTCACTCACATTTTCCTTGAAAGTAACACCCATGACCAGTACTTTGGAGTGAAGTATCTTTTTTCCTTTTTCAATCAGCTTTTTAACCAACTGTTTGGCAACGTAATAACCCATTGAGTCGTTCACAAAACGCCCTGAGTTGATCACCTGTGGATGATACCTGTATTCTTTAGCCTTGAAAGCCAGGTAGTAGGGATCCACTCCGATACAATGGCCTCCGACAAGACCGGGATAAAATTTCAGGAAATTCCATTTGGTTCCGGCAGCCTCCAGCACATCATAGGTATTGATTCCCATGCGATTAAAAATTATCGAGAGTTCATTCATCAGGGCAATGTTAACGTCACGCTGGGTGTTCTCGATCACTTTTGCAGCCTCAGCCACTTTGATAGCCGGGGCTTTGTGAACACCTGCACTGACAACAAGTTCATAGGTTCTGGCAATATTCTCCAGGGAAATATCATCACAACCGGAAACCACTTTCTTAATTGTGGTAATGGTATTGACCTTATCACCAGGGTTGATCCGCTCAGGTGAATAGCCCACTTTAAAATCTTCCATGTATTTCAAACCTGACAGGTTTTCAAGGATCGGTACACAATCCTCTTCCGTGGCACCAGGATAAACTGTAGATTCATACACCACATAATCACCTTTTTTCAGAATTTTACCCACTGTGCGCGATGCAGCAAGCAATGGTGAAAGATCGGGCATGTTATGATTGTCAATAGGTGTTGGTACTGCAACAATGTGAAAAGCTGCCCCTTTAAGATCCTCAGGATTACTGGTAAATAAAATATCACAACCCTCAAAGGCTTCGGGACCCAATTCGTCACTGGGATCTGTCTTTTGTTTCATTTTCTGAATCCGCTCTTCATTGATGTCAAATCCTATCACCTGAATTTTCCTGGCAAACTCCAAAGCAATGGGCAAGCCTACATAACCAAGACCAATCAATGATAATTTAGCCTCTCTGTTTATTAATTTTTTATAAATATCCATCTTTATAGTTTCTACAAAAATTTATAATGATTAACTTCTGACAGGTATTACCTGGCAAAGCTGATAATGGTTTCAATGACCCTGTCCTGATCGTCATGTCGAAGGTATGGATGCATGGGAATGCTGAATATTTCAGCAGCAATCTTTTCCGTAACAGGGAGATCACCCGGTTTATAACCGAGATCTTCAAAAGCTTTCTGCAGGTGCAGCGGCCGGGGATAATACACTGCAGTTGGTATCCCTACCAATTTCAGGTGTTCCATTAAATGATCTCTTTTGGGATGCAAAATACTGTACTGTGCCCAGGAGGATATATTGTAGTCTTTAACAACCGGCGTTTTCACAAATCCTGTTAATCCTTCAGTATATCTGCGGGCAACCTGCTGCCTCAATTCCATCTCTTCATCAAAAATATCGACTTTGGGTAACAGGATGGCTGCCATTAAGGTATCCAGCCTGCCATTGATCCCAATTCTGACGTTGTTGTATTTGTCGGTACTTTTGCCATGAACCCGGATTGAGTCAAGTATTTCAAGCATTTCCTTACTATCCGTAAAACACATTCCCCCGTCTCCGTAGGTACCCAATGGCTTTGCGGGGAAAAAACTTGTTGCTGATACAGGAGCCAGGGAACAGGCTTTTCTTCCTTTATAAATCCCGCCAAATCCCTGAGCGGCATCTTCCAGAACAAACAGGTCATGTTTTGCAGCAATGTCATTGATTTCATCATAATCGGCCGGCTGGCCGAAAAGATCAACCGGTATGATTCCCTTCGGGTGTAACCTGCCCTCCTGCCTCACTTTCCTGATCATCTCTTCCAGATGATTCACATCCATGTTGTAAGTGTCAGGATCAATATCAACATAAACAGGTGTTGCGCCAAGCAATTGAACCACTTCTGCCGTAGCGACAAATGTAAATGATACGGTAAAAATAGCATCCCCCGGTCCAACCTGGTGCGCCATCAAAGGCATTAAAAGAGCATCTGTCCCGCTGGAAACCCCAAGCCCATATTTCATGCCGACATATTCAGCCAGTCTTTTTTCGAGTGTTTCAATCTCCGGACCCATGATATATTGTCCATGGGCCAATACTTTTTGAATATTGGCATCAATCTGATCTTTGATCCTCTCCTGTTGTGCTTTTAAATCAATGAATTGCATATATGTATATTAAATCTGTTTTACAATGGTTTCATTTTTCTCGTAACTTCTCCCACATTTTGTGCAGGTTGCATGCTCTGCTGATTTGGTATCAATCGAAAGGCTGAGTTTTTGGCCACAGGCACACATCCAACCTTTAAGCCGCGCAGGAACACCGGCAACCATTGCATAATCCGGAACATCTTTTGTAACAACACTTCCCGCTCCTACAAATGCATATTTGCCAATTGTATGGCCACAAACAATGGTGGAGTTTGCACCCAAAGAAGCACTTTTTTTCACGAGGGTTCTGGAATAAAAAGCAGAGCCTCGCTGCGGAAACTCACTCCTGGGATTCATGATATTGGTAAAAACCATGGATGGACCACAAAAAACATAATCTTCAAGTTCAACACCTTCGTAGACAGAAACATTGTTCTGGATTTTGACATAATTACCAATGACTACATTGTTTCCAACATTGACATTCTGACCAACAGAACAATACTTACCAATCCTGGCACCGGTTTGAATGTGAGAAAAATGCCAGATTTTGGTTCCCTCGCCTATTGAAACCTGGTCATCAACATATGAACTTTCGTGAACAAAAAATCCTTTTTCCATTTTTTCCATTCAATTGCTTTAATTGATGTAATTTTTCAGCCGTAAGATCCAATGAACCAACCTTCAAGCCCCCATATCACGGGGCGACAAAGATAGATAAATAAGATAACCGGTTATATAAACCTGAATTCAGAAAAGAAATATTCAGCCCAACCATAAATCATATATTGGGTATTTTTAGTCTGATGAAGTGTTTAAAATCCCCGACCAAAGGAATTCATGGGAGAGACCTGTTTTTATTAACTTTGCATCCAAAATTCAACAAGCGAATGAAATATGCGCTCCTTTCATTGATTTTATTCATGGTTCTGCATTCAATGGGTCAATTCAGTATCAAAGATACTTCATTGAGTATTCCCATGTTCTATGCTGTATATGCCGTGCAATTTCCCGGTGGAGACCTTGCCGACCGGTTTGGTACAAATTCAACCATCGGAGGCGGATTCCTTTGGAAAACCAGCCAAAACTGGTTTTGGGGTACCGACTTTCATTATTTGTTCGGAAACGACCTGAAAAATGAAGAAGATTTGCTTCAAAACATCAAAACGCAGACTGGTCATATCATAGATATGGGAGGAACTTTTGCCAACTATCATTTTTTTGAAAGGGGTTACTATGCAACAGCGAAAATTGGAAAATTATTTCCGGTACTCTCACCCAATCCCAATTCAGGATTTGTCGTACTTGCAGGTGCCGGCTATTTTCAACATAAAATCAGGATTGAGGTTGAAAACAATTCTGCCCCTCAACTGGCTGGAGATTACAAAAGAGGATATGACAGGCTCACCGGAGGTTTCATGTTGAACCAGTTTGTTGGATATATGTACCTGGGTAACAGCAGGGTATTAAATTTTTTCGGCGGGGTTGAATTCTGTCAGGCATGGACCAAACCCTTCAGGGAAGTTAATTTCGATACCAGGCTTCCTGATGAAAAATCACGCAGAATGGATCGGCTTACAGGATTCAGGGTCGGATGGATCATCCCTATTTTCCCCAGAGAACCAGAAAAGTTTTATTTTTATTGATTTCCGGCAAACCACCTGAGATACCATGCAAACTATCTATAACATTATCATCAGGTTTTATTACCTACTCATTCTACTGGGAACTCTTTTTAATCAGAAAGCAAGAAAGTGGGTGTGCGGACGAAAAAATTGGGAAAAGAGAATGGAGAATGCCTTTCATCCCCATGATCGGGTGGCCTGGTTCCATGCAGCCTCATTGGGTGAGTTCGAGCAGGGACGTCCGGTAATCGAGGCATTCAGGGGAAAATACCCTCACTACAAAATCCTGCTCACCTTCTTCTCGCCATCAGGTTATGAAGTTAGAAAAGATTACAAAGGCGCCGATCATGTATTTTATCTTCCGCTTGATACTCCTTATAATGCCGGCAAATTTTTCGCAATTGTACAACCCAAGGTTGTCATATTTATTAAGTATGAGTATTGGTATAACTTTTTAAATGAGTTGTATAAAAATAAAGTCCCGGTCATAATTATATCTGCTATCTTCAGGCCTGATCAAATCTTTTTCAGATGGTACGGCAAATGGTTTTTAAATCAATTGAGAAAAATTTCCATGTTTTTTGTTCAGAATAAAATATCATTGGAATTACTCAAAGATGTAGGCATAAGTCAATCGCTACTAAGTGGTGACACCCGGTTCGACAGGGTGGCATCCATTGCTTCAAACCATAAAGAAAACCACCTTGTTGACCGGTTTTGCTCCGGGTTCAAAGTGATTATTGGGGGAAGCACCTGGCCTCCCGATGAAAAACTCCTGTTAAGCTATTTGAAGTCTTCCATTGACCCGGTTAAAGTGATCATTGCACCGCATGAAATTCATGAGGAGCGGATCCGGTCAGTTGAAACACTTTTTGGTGACTTTCAAACACTCAGGTATTCCGGTGCCACTCCTGAAGATGTGAATCATACAAAGGTTTTAATAGTTGATGGCATAGGCTATTTATCAGGAATTTACGGTTATTGTCATGTCGCGTTCATCGGAGGGGGATTTGGCAAAGGGATCCACAATATTCTGGAGGCGGTCACTTTTGGAAAACCGGTGATTTTCGGGCCGGCATATAAAAAATTTGGAGAGGCCGTTGCTTTGATTCAAAAGGGAGGAGCTTTTTCTGTTGCTGATGAAAGTGAATTATTTTTTTATCTGCACCGTCTTCTCACTGAGGATTCATTCTATGCTGAAGTATCTGTGATCTGCAAGGAGTTTATTGGTGAAAATACAGGAGCCACAAAAACAATCCTGGATGTGATGGAAAGGATGATTATAAAAAGACAGGAGGAACGGTGAACAAGAAAGTATCATTATTTTTTCCAAAAGGCCGGAGAAAAAAGGATCAAAACGGTAAACAGCTCAAGGCGTCCCAGCAGCATCATGAGACTGGCAAGCCATTTGGCTGCACCGGGCAGGAATGAATAGTTGTCGACCGGTCCCACCTGACCAATCCCCGGACCGATATTTCCAAGTGAAGCAATGGAGACTCCAATGGCTGTATCAAAACTCAGTCCCATCAGCGACATGATGATGGTGCCGGCAAAAAATATCAGAACGTAGAAAAGAAAAAATGCCATGACCATGTGTATGATCTCTGGTGAGACCGTCTTGCCATTAAACCTGACAGGAATGATGGCCTGCGGGTGAATGATCCGCTTGAATTCAAGGACACTGTTTTTCAGCAGCAGGATTTGACGGGCAATTTTCAATCCACCGCCCGTTGAACCTGCACAACCACCCATAAACATCAGCAAAAACAGAAAAATCCAGGTCTGTCCGGGCCAACTTAAATAATCGGAAGTAACAAAACCGGTAGTTGTTAAAATGGATGTAACCTGAAACAGGGCATCCCTGAAAGCTTTTTCCGGAAGGGTGTCACTTTCAATCAACAAAAAGGCTGCAACAATCAGGGAAAAAACAACAAGGATTGTGATATAAAACCTGTACTCCTCATTTCTCCAAAACTCCTTTAACCTTCCATTCAGCAAGAGATAATGCAGTGTGAAGCTGGTTCCTGCCATCACCATAAACGCAATTGTCACATATTGAATATAGGGCGAAAAAGCGGCCATACTTGCATCCCTCGTTGAAAAACCGCCGGTTGCCATGGTTGAAAAAGAGTGACACAATGCATCAAAAAGATCCATCCCACCAAATAGAAGCAAAATGGTTTGGAGAAAGGTAAGCAGGACATATATTCCCCACAATCTTTTGGCAGTCTGCGTAATCCGTGGGTGAAGCTTATCAGGCGTAATTCCGGGCATCTCTGCAATAAAAAGCTGCATCCCGCCAATTCCCAGCAAAGGGAGAATGGCTACAGAAAGCACAATAATACCCATCCCCCCAATCCAGTGGGTCATTGCCCTCCAGAACAACAACCCCCTGGGCATACTTTCAATATCCGTTAATATTGTGGCACCTGTGGTTGTAAAGCCAGAGATCGTCTCGAAAAAAGCATCGGTAAAATTCGGTATGGTTCTGCTTAACAAATAAGGGAGAGATCCGAAAAGGGAAATGGCAACCCAGGAAACAGCCACAATGATATATCCTTCTCTCTTTCCGATCACCCGGCTTGCCTTACGGGTCATCAACCAGAAAAAACCGCCTGTCACAAAAGCAATCAGTCCACTGTAAAGCAAACTCATGTCTTTGGTTTCGCAATAATAGATTGAAAAAGGAATGCCTGAAAGCATAAAAAGGCCTTCTATCATTACCAGAAAACCAAGAATCTGGATAAGAATACCTTTATTGATCCTGGAAAAAAACGGCATTTTTTAATCATTTAAGTTGTTCAGTGAAAAAGCCTGCCAAGTTTTTGAATAGCCTTTGGCAATGCAAAAACTACTACATGATCATTCTCCTTAATCTGAAATGACCCTGTAGCGATAAAGCTGGTTTTATCCCTTACTATTCCACCAATGATCGAGCCTTCAGGTATGTTAAGTTTGTTGATGGGTTTTTTGGTCACGGGTGAATTTTTTTTGGCAACAAACTCAAATACTTCAGCATCAATCCCACTGAGACATTTGATGGAGGTAACTTCGGCTCCCATGGTAAACCTGGCAATGTAACTGGCTGTGATCAATTTCTTGTTAATGATGGCGTGAATTCCGATATGCTGTGATATATCAATGTAGTCAATGTTCTCAACAAGTGCGATGGTACGTTTCACACCGAGTTTGGTGGCATGAAGGCAGGTAAGAATATTTGTTTCTGAGTTATCAGTTACTGCAATGAATGCATCTGTGTCGGTTATGCCCTCCTCTTTCAATAATTCAATATCACGGGCGTCTCCATTGATGATCAGGGTCTTTTCCAGTTCATTGGCAAGCTGCTGGCTTCTCTTTTTGTCTTTCTCCACCAGTTTGATATTGATATTTTTATCAAGCCGGAGAGCTGTTTTCCGGCCAATCCTGCCGCCACCTACAATCATAATATCCCTGATCTCCTGTTGCTGCTTTCCACCCAATTTCAGAAGCTTGACTATCCCATCCGGTTTTGTGATCACATAAGCAAGATCATTGATTTTAAAAACATCTTCGCCCCGGGGAATGATTGTTTTCGAATCCCTGTGGATGGCTACTGCCCTGAAATCAAGCATTGGATTTTCCTGAGCAACCTGGTTGAGTGTTTTGTTAATGACCGTGGCATTTTCATCCAGTCTGATCAAAAACAATGAAAGACGTCCGTGTGAAAAATTAAACACCTCTGTAGCGGCCGTATGTTTGAGCAATCCAATGATCTCATCCGCTGCAATGCTCTCAGGACAAACCAGTTCATCAACACCCAGCTGCCTGAAGATATCCCTGGTTGCCGGGACCAGGTATTCAGTATTATTGATTCGGGCAATAGTACGTTTTACGCCAAGTTTTTTACCCAGAATGCAGGTGATCAGATTTGTTTTCTCATCATGAAGTACCGATATCAGCAAATCAGCTTTGTGAGCCTTTGCCCGTCCTAAAACATTAAGGGAGGTAGAATCTCCTGTAATGGTTAATATATCAGTGCTTGATTCGAGCATTTTGAGCAGGTCTTCATGCGGGTCTACGATCGTGATGTCATGATTTTCATCATTCAGCATTTTTGCCAGATGAAAACCAACTTCCCCGTCTCCTGCAATGATAATGTTCATGAATAAATAATTGCGAATGCGAAATAACAATATAAAACTGAAAAATCAAAAAACTATCTCGCTACAGTAAACCTGTCCCAATCGGGTGCAAAAAAATACCTTTTGCGAAAATCATGAAGCGATGATAATGAGGCACTTATATTCATCACTTGTTCTACACCGGATTTACAGGTTAAGAGAATCTTTCCCGATGCATCGATCACCATCGAGTCACCTGTATGAGCGATTCCATGGCCATCTTTTCCGACCCGGTTCACATATACCACATAGCACTGGTTTTCAATGGCACGGGCAGGTAAAAGTGCTTTATATGCTGAATTTCTTTTCTCCGGCCAGTTGGCAATGTATATCATCAGGTCATAAGCATAAGTACCTTCTGCATATCTGTTTCTGCTCCAGACCGGGAAACGCAGATCATAACAAACCTGCAGATTTATTTTCCAGCCTTTCAGATGAACAATTTTTGGAAATTGGCCATGGGTCATGACCAAGTGCTCATCTGCCATGGTAAAAAGATGCCGCTTGTCATAAAACTCATAAGACCCATCGGGTTTGACCCAGTAAAACCGGTTGAAAAACTTATCTTTTTCTACAGTAAGCACACTTCCTGCTATGATACAACTCATACTGGCTGCCTGGTTTTTCATCCAAAGGAGTGTATCGCCGGTCGCAGGTTCAGCACATTTTTCAACATGCATGGTGAATCCGGTATTGAACATTTCAGGCAAAATGATGAGATCACAGGGCAAGAGAACTGAACCGATTGATTCTTCAAACCGATTCAGGTTTGCATGGGCATCCTCCCAAACAATATCCTGCTGTATCAATGCAAAATTCAAACGTTCCATGTTGGTCAAACTGGGCAGACTTTCAGTTAATACCACAAAGTATTTCGGCCGCTTTTTCAAGTGTTTCCTCTTTTTTTGCAAAACAAAACCGGAGTACTTTGTGATCGGTTCTTTTCTGGTAGAAAACAGATACAGGTATTGATGCCAGCCCATGCTGCTTTGTGAGTCTTATGGCAAATTCTGTTTCCGGCTCATCGGTGATGTTGCTATAATCCAGCAATTGAAAATAAGTCCCATGCGAAGGAATGATTCTGAACCCTGAGCCTGCAATCTGGGAAGTGAAAAAATCTCTTTTTTGCTGGTAAAATCCTGCAAGCCCTTCAAAATTTTCTTTTGCTGCCAGAAACTCTGCGACAGCATACTGAATCGGTGTATTACATGCAAATACTACAAACTGATGAATTTTTCTGAACTCAGCCATCAGGTTTTCAGGAGCCAGTATAAAACCTAGTTTCCAGCCGGTTGCGTGAAATGTTTTCCCGAAAGAGCCAACCACATAAGCACGAGATGCCAGTTCAGGATAACGGCATATGCTTTCGTGAGGTATGCCATCAAATATCAGGTGTTCATAGACTTCATCGCTCAGGATAATGATGTCACTATTTTGGGTAATTTTTTCAAGTTCTTTCAAATCCTGCGAATCAAGAACACTCCCTGTTGGATTATGGGGTGAATTGATGATGATCATTCTGGTTCTGTTCGAGATCAGTTTCTTGACCTCTTCCCAGTCAATATGATAGTCGGGCAGTTTTAACTGAGCCAGCTTTACAACTCCGCCATGAAGCTTAATGAGGGGCACATATGAATCATATGCAGGTTCAAATACAATTACCTCATCTCCTTCAGTGATTGTACATGAGATGGCTGTATGGAGCGCCTGAGTTGCTCCGGAAGTAATATTGACCTCCTTTTTTGCATCATACCTGATGCCGTACATTTTTTCTGTTTTCAGAACAATCTGTTCCCTTAGCTGAGGAATCCCGGTCATGGGAGCATATTGGTTGAATCCTTTTTGCATGTATGTGTAAACAAGTTCAATCAATTTGCCGGAAATTTCAAAATCAGGAAATCCCTGTGAGAGATTTAGTGCATTGTACTCCAGTGCCAGCGCCGACATAACAGCAAAAATGGAAGTATCCTGCTTTTGGAGTTTTGATTTTACAGTCCCCTGAAATCGTTTCATGACTCTCCTGAATCAATTAGTTGACAAAAATAATCATAATCCAAACGGGTCAGAAATTTAAGTATTTTTGAGAGCCCAATGAATGAGTCAACTATTATGATGATTGGTATTATAAAGAATTTATTATGAAAACGATAGATGCTTTCGATTTTAAAAACAAAAGGGTATTGATCCGCGTGGATTTTAATGTTCCCCTGAATGACAAATATGAAATAACCGACAGCAACCGCATTGATGCGGCCATTCCGACAATACAAAAAGTACTGGCCAATGAGGGTTCCGTGATTTTGATGTCACACCTTGGCAGACCCAAAGAAGGCGCTGAGGAAAGATTTTCGCTTAAACACTTGTTACCATATTTATCAAAAAATTTAGGATTGGACATTAAGTTTGCGAATGATTGCATTGGAGATCAGGCTGTTAGATATGCAACAGGATTGAAAAACGGAGAGGTTTTATTGCTTGAAAATCTTCGTTTTTACAAGGAAGAGACCAAAGGAGATGAGGTTTTTGCGGGAAAATTAGCATCTTTAGGAGAAGTATACATCAATGATGCTTTTGGAACTGCTCATCGGGCGCATGCATCCACAGCTATCATTGCAAAGTTCTTTCCCGAAAATAAAATGTTCGGGTATATCATGGAAAACGAAGTGAAAAGTATTGAGCAGGTACTGAATAATGCGCGCCGGCCATTTACTGCTATTTTGGGTGGGGCCAAGGTTTCCGGAAAAATTGAGATTATCAACAACCTGTTCGACAAAGTGGATCACCTTATCATTGGCGGTGGAATGATGTTTACATTCATTCATGCAAGTGGCGGAAATATTGGAAATTCAATTGTGGAAGATGAATTACTTGAGCTTGCACTTCATACCATGGAGGGAGCTAAAGATTTGGGAATTAATTTACTGTTGCCAACAGATACAGTTGTTGCAGACAAATTTGATAGCGAGGCAAAGACAAAAATTTGTCGTGCCGATGAAGTCCCCGATGACTGGATGGGACTGGATATTGGACCAGATACAATAAGTAAATTTTCTGAAATCATTGAACAGTCACAAACCATATTGTGGAACGGACCTATGGGTGTATTCGAATTGGATAAGTTCGCTGCCGGCACAAAAGCCATCGCCATGGCAGTGGCAAAAGCTACCCAAAAGGGTGCCTTTTCGCTCGTTGGCGGAGGTGATTCAGTTGCTGCTATCAATAAGTACAACCTGAAAGATAAGGTAAGCTACGTTTCGACCGGAGGAGGGGCTATGCTCGAATACATTGAAGGCAAAGAATTACCGGGTGTAAAAGCCATCAGGGAATAATATTTGTTTGCTGACATGGGTGATGAACACAAAGTTAAATCTCCCCGGTTTTATCTTCATCAGGGACCTCCCTTTTTCCAGGTTCAATGAGTTCCATATCATTTAGTTTTTTCCAAAGCAATGGCGCCAACTTAGCTATAGGTTCATAAAATACGGACTCCTTCTTTTTATCCTCCGGAAGAAGATTAATGCTTAAATGGCTGAATAAAAGGATAATAAGACTAATGAACAGAGCTGCTTTTAATAAACCAAAGACTCCTCCTGTAATCTTGTCAAGAAAACCCAGTGCAATTAATTGGATAAAATTCTCAAGGATCTTTCCCAACAAATATACCAGCACGACAACGACAATAAAAACTAAAATGAAAGCAATCACCGGTAGATACTTGGTCTCCATGTCGAAGGAGGTGATCAGAAATTGTTCAACCCTCACAGAATAAAAAGTGGCAGCATAAATTCCGGCAATAAATCCTACCAAAGAAGCCAGTTCAATAATAAATCCGTGCCTGAATCCACGATAAGCCATCCAGATTAAGGGAATTAAGAGTAAGATATCAATATAATTCATCGGGTAATTCTAAAATAATTCTACTTCTCTTTCAAACGTTTTGTAAGCTCCGTGTCGAATACAAAATCATTGAGTTCGTGATTATCCGTATGAAGAATCTGGCTATTGTCACCCTGCCACCATAATTCCCCATGATGAATAAATGAAATTGTGTCTCCTATTTTGATGACAGAGTTCATATCATGGGTATTGACAACGGTTGTTATTTGAAATTCTTTGGTCAGCCTCCTGATCAAATCGTCAATTATGCCTGCTGTATGTGGATCAAGTCCTGAATTGGGCTCATCACAAAAAAGATATTCCGGGTTCAGAGAAATAGCCCTGGCAATGGCGACACGTTTGGTCATACCTCCACTTAATTCGGCAGGGAACAGCTTGTTTGCACTTTCAAGATTTACCCAGTTGAGACAAAAATTAACCCGTTCCAGCTTTTTTTCCGTAGTCATGTTTGTAAACATTGTTAATGGAAACATAATATTTTCCTCAACTGTCATGGAATCAAACAAAGCGCCTCCCTGGAAAAGCATTCCGATCTCCTTTCTGATTTGTTTTCGCTCATTGAATGACATTCCCGAAAAATTCCGCTCATCAAACAAAACACATCCATCATCTACTTCATATAATCCAACCAGACACTTCATAAGGACTGTTTTTCCGGATCCGCTCTGGCCAATAATCAAATTGGTTTTTCCTTTTTCAAACCTGATAGAGATATTTTTCAATACCTGATTTTCTCCAAATGATTTGGATATATTTAATGCCTCAATCATGAAAGTAAAAGTTGCGTCAGAACCAGATTAAACAAGATGATCATAATACTGCTCCAAACCACGGCCCGGGTGCTGGCAGAACCTACATCAATTGCACCTCCCTTTACAGAAAATCCTTCAAAACCGGCGATGCTGGTAATCAGAAAAGCAAATACTACCGTTTTGATTAAAGCATAAATGATCGTGAACCCATCAAACCAGCCTCTTAACCCATCTATATAATCCTGACTGGTGAAAAGATTCGTAAGTAAAGCCACCAGATAACCACCTACCAATCCAAATCCCATGCTCAGGATAATGATCACTGGATTAAAAATCATGGCAGCAGATATTTTTGGCAATATCAGGTAGTTGGAAGGATTTATACCCATGATTTCCAGGGCATCAATCTGTTCTGTGACACGCATGGTACCAATTTCTGAAGCAATGCGTGAGCCAACTTTTCCGGCAAGGATGAGGCTAATGATGGTTGGTGAAAACTCAAGAATAACCGACTGCCTTGTTGTAAATCCGATCATTTTCAAGGGAATTAACGGACTGTCAATGTTATAGGCGGTTTGAATGGCCACCACAGCACCCATAAAGACTGAAATAATGGCAACTATTCCCAATGATTCCACACCCAGACTGTTGATCTCCAGAATCAATTGTTTCCGGAATACATGCCATTTTTCAGGTTTACGAAAAACCTTCAGCATGACGAGAAGATACTTTCCAAAACGGCTGAACATGAGCAAATGCAATTATTTTGCTAAATTAAGGATAAATCATTTTTATCCTACATTTTGGTTAATTTTGACCCCGGTTGATTAAAAATTGAGTGCATGCTGAAATCAGGTAAAATATTGTATGCTATTTCTCTCTGGCTTTTTGTTCTTTGTATGGCTTCGTGTTCCGCATCACGTGATGTAAAAAAGAAATGCCGCGAATGCCCCAAATTCACCAATATAACCAACTGTTGCGGGAACTCAGGACATGCCAACCCATAACCAGATACTTTCGGATTATCTTCCTGAACAGTCCGTCCCTGTTATTGTTCAGCATCTTCAGGAAATGAATGTACTTCTTAAGATTTCCCGGAAAAGGAGCTCGAAACTTGGAGACTACCGGCCTCCGGTTCATGATCCGTACCATAGAATATCTGTCAACAAAGATTTAAATGCTTTTCATTTTTTTCTGACCCTCATTCATGAACTGGCCCATGTGAAAACCTGGATTAAATATCATAACCGTGTCAGGCCCCATGGAAAAGAGTGGAAAAAAGAGTTTACTGAACTGATGAAACCATTTCTTAACGAAGATATTTTTCCAAAAACTTTATTGCCACATGTTGTACAATATATGACCAACCCTGGAGCAAGCACTTCAAACAGTCATTTGATCAAATACCTGAGAAGTTATGATCCGCCATCAGACGGTTCTATGTTGGCTGACCTTCCAGAACGTTCTTACTTTAGTGTTCCGAATGGCGTTGTTTTTCAAAAACTGGAAAAAATCAGGAAACGCTATAAATGTAAAAGATTGGACAACCAAAGGATTTATCTTGTCAATTCTATGCTATATGTTCACCGGGTAGAGAAGAATTAACCCGAACAACTGAAGCTAACCTGCTTAATTCTCCGGCTGGCCGGTTGCTGTTTGTAACAGCTCTTCATCCTCCTCCATGAGTCTGACACGAATTCCGTCAAATCTTGTTTCGATTCCGTTCTCGTAAAGAATACTGATGAACTGAGAACCATCAGGATAGAATTTGATCCATTCCCCATGTTTGATTCCCATGATATATTGGCCTTCTGTTTTTTTGTTTCCGTTTGACCAGTACCAGGTATGCCTGCCGTTGGGATTATCTTCAATAAAGTTCCCTTCAAAACTTAATCTTCCGTCACCAAAGTAATGTTTCCAGTTTCCATGGCGCATACCATTCAGGTACTCCCCTATAGATGAATGATCGCCATAACTGTATTTCC
>JBLRXC010000026.1:0-31759 GCA_047920975.1 Bacteroidales bacterium
GCCGGGATTTAAAAACGGTTTCTTTGGCGGCACTTGCGGTGTAGTGGATGATATTGTTTTTTTCATGGGAAGCCTCAAAAAATTTGGAGATGGTGGCGCTGTGCGGAATTTCCTTGAAGTATTGAACTACCGGGTGGTTGAGCTTTATGACGGCCAACTGTTTGACGGTGGGAGTCTGCAGTTTATTGAATAAACATTGATTTATTTAGAAGCATTGTATTGTCCGCAGGACATCAACAAAAAATATTATATTTATTCCCTGATGGGAAATCAGGTTTTCGGCAGCATCATTTGCGATGGATGTAAATGCCCTACGGGCAAATTTTTACTAATTTCGCCCCTTCAAAATTAAATCCTGTTCATTATGTTGCGATCACACACTTGCGGGGAGTTGTCCGTGAAAAACCTCAAACAGGAGGTTACCCTGGCCGGATGGGTTCAGAAATCAAGAGATCTGGGAGGCATGACTTTCGTTGACCTCCGCGATCGTTATGGGATCACCCAGTTGGTTTTTAACATGGAAACCGACCCTGATTTATGCCGGAACGCCAGAAAACTGGGACGTGAATTTGTAGTGCAGGCAACCGGTTCAGTAGCTGAACGAAGCAATAAAAACCCAAAAATGCCGACAGGCGAAATTGAAGTGATCGTCAAACATTTCAGGGTTCTGAACACGTCCCTGGTCCCTCCTTTTACGATAGAGGATGAAACCGACGGTGGGGAAGAACTGAGAATGAAATACCGCTACATTGACCTTCGCAGAAATCCACTGAAAGCCAATCTTACCCTCCGGCATCAGATGGCGCTCGAAACCAGGAATTATCTCGATGGACAGGGTTTCTTTGAGATCGAAACCCCGTTTCTGATCAAGTCCACTCCGGAAGGAGCACGGGATTTTGTTGTCCCTTCAAGGATGAATGCAGGACAGTTTTATGCGCTCCCGCAATCACCGCAGACTTTCAAGCAATTGATGATGGTTGCCGGTTACGACAGGTATTTTCAGATCGTTCGCTGTTTCAGGGATGAAGACCTGCGTGCAGACCGACAGCCTGAATTTACACAAATAGACTGTGAAATGGCTTTCGTTGAGCAGGAAGATATTCTGAACACTTTTGAAGGAATGATGAAGCACCTTTTCAAAAAGGTAAAAAACATTGAACTTGCTGAAAGTTTTCCCCGGATGACTTATGACGAAGCCATGAGACAATATGGCTCCGATAAACCTGACATCCGCTTTGGGATGCCTTTTGTTGAACTGAATGATCTTACCCAGGGAAAAGGATTCCAGGTGTTCGATGATGCTGAACTGGTGGTTGGTATTTGTGCAGAGGGATGCGCCGGTTTTTCAAGGAAACAACTCGACCAACTGACCGAATTTGTGAAAAAACCGCAGATTGGTGCCAAAGGGCTGGTTTATATCAGATTCGATGGGGATAGCACGGTTAAATCATCGGTTGACAAGTTTTATAGCGAAACCGTCCTGAAATCCTGGATGGACAGGTTCAATGCGAAGCCGGGCGATCTTTTGCTGATCCTGGCCGGAGAGGCCATTAAAACAAGAAAGGCACTGAATGAACTGCGGCTTGAGATGGGGAACAGGCTTGGACTGCGCGATCCAAAGGTTTTTAAGCCACTCTGGGTGGTTGATTTTCCATTGCTTGAGTGGGATGAAGAAACCCGGCGGTTTTATGCCATGCACCATCCTTTCACATCACCGAAACCTGAAGACACCGGACTGCTTGATTCAGACCCTGGAAGAATAAGAGCCAACGCCTACGACCTGGTGATCAATGGGGTTGAGATCGGTGGTGGATCCATCAGGATATTCAATAAAGATCTGCAGAAAAAAATGTTTGAGGTGCTTGGCTTTTCGGATGAAGAGGCCCGCAACCAGTTCGGGTTCCTGATGAATGCATTTGAATTCGGGGCGCCTCCGCATGGCGGTATTGCGCTAGGTTTCGACAGACTTGTAGCGCTGTTTGGGGGCTCAGACAGTATCCGCGATTTTATTGCATTTCCCAAAAACAACGCGGGAAGGGACATGATGATTGACTCTCCTTCACAAATTTCACAGGAGCAATTGCAAGAACTGAATCTCAGGGTCATCAGCCGGTGATCAAATTTTCAGCCTGCCTTTCCTGACCAGGAAAAAAACCCCGGAAATTGATCGCGGACATCAAAATCCTGCAAGAAAAGGCCATAGACTGCCGCTCCCGTACCCGTCATGGAAGCATATACTGCACCCAGGTCGTAGAGTTGGTCTCTGATCTTTCTGATCACGGGGTATCTTTCAAAAACCGGTTTTTCAAAGTCATTTTTCAACATGTCACGCCATAATGCTACCGGCTGATCAAGAATTGCCCGAAGCGGTTTCACATTTTTTGCCGGCATAATCCAGGAATAGGCATCTGCTGTGCTGATATGGATCTCAGGTTTGACAAAGACAAGATGGTATGAACCAAGATCAATTGAAACCGGCTCCAGTTGGTCGCCCTTTCCGGTGGCAAGGGCCGGCATATTTTGAATAAAAAAGGCACAATCACTTCCCAGTTTGCGGGCATAGCCCTGCAATTCTTCATCGGACAGGCCAAGGGAAAACATCCTGTTGCAAAGTTTCAGCATGGCTGCCCCGTCAGATGATCCACCTCCCAGTCCGGCACCGGTTGGTATTATTTTATGAAGATGGATTTTTACCGGAGGAACCTTAAAATCCTCATTGAGAAGGTTATATGCTTTCACAACCAGGTTGTCTGAAGGATTCCCGGGGATTTCTGATCCTGTGATCCTGATCTCAATCCGGTCATCATTTGCAGGGATGACCTCAAGGATATCTGCCAGTTTTACCGGCAAAAGCAAAGTAGAAACATCATGGAAGCCGTCCTGACGCTTGCTTTCAACCGACAAGCCAAGATTGACCTTACCATTTGGGAATTTTAACATCTTTCAGCAAATGACGAGGCTAAATTATTGTAATTTTGTCAACTTTCGAATGATAATTTCACTTATAAACAATCCTCTGGAATGGCTCTGATCAATTCGGTTTTGTCGTGGTTAATGAAAAAGCGGTTTCACCAGATCGAACTATTCATGAAATACCCGCATGAGGTACAGGGAGAGTGGTTCAAAAAATTAATTTCCAGTGGTCGCAATACGGAGTGGGGTATTCAATATGATTACAAAAGCATTGACTCACCTGAAAAATTCAGATCAAGGGTCCCCATTACAGATTATGAAAAGCTGAAGCCATACGTTGACCGGTTGCGGCGGGGAGAACAAAATATCCTGTGGAATACTGAGATTAAGCTCTTTGCCAAGTCGTCGGGGACAACCTCAGAGAAAAGTAAATTCATCCCGGTGAGCCAGGAAGCACTGGAAGACTGCCATTTCAAAGGAGGCAAAGACATGCTTTCCATTTATTGCAATAACCATCCTGATACTTATATTTTCGACGGGCGCGGACTTGCAATGGGAGGAAGCCACAGGATAACCGAAATCAATAATGAAAATTATTACGACGGTGACCTGTCAGCACTGATCGTACAAAACCTCCCCTACTGGGCAGAATTCATCCGGGTTCCCAAAAGATCTGTAGCCCTCATGGATAAATGGGAGGAGAAAATCGAAGAGATGGCCCGCGATACCATGCAGCACAACGTGACAAACATACTGGGTGTCCCATCATGGACACTGTTGTTGTTGCGCAGGATTCTGGAAATTTCCGGCAAAAAAAATATCCTTGAGGTTTGGCCAAATCTCGAAGTTTTCTTCCATGGTGGTGTTAAGTTTGAACCCTATATCTCACAGTTTCAGGAAATTATCCCTCATACCGGCATGCACTACATGGAAACCTACAACGCCTCTGAAGGATTTTTTGGCCTCCAGGATCAGACAGATTCAGATGAGCTTCTGCTCATGCTCGACTATGGTGTTTTTTACGAATTCATGCCGCTTGATCAGTTGGGATCTGACAATCCAAAAACCTGCTTACTGGACGACGTCGAAAAAGGTGTCAATTATGCTATGCTTATTTCAACCAATGCGGGTTTGTGGCGTTACCTCATCGGAGATACTGTAATTTTTACATCAATCGACCCGTACAGGATTAAAATCAGCGGCAGGACCAAGTACTTCATCAACGCTGTGGGTGAAGAGGTGATAGAGGACAATGTGATCAAAGCACTGGCGGTGGCTTGTGCAAAATGTGAAGCTGAAGTTACAGAGTTTACCGTAGCACCTGTTTATTTCAACTCCTCCGAAAATGCTTGTCACGAATGGCTCATCGAGTTCAAAAGTCCGCCTGAAAACATTGAGTTCTTCTCAGAAACGCTTGACAATGCATTGAAATCACTTAATTCAGACTATGAAGCCAAACGGTATCACAACATGGTGCTTCGTCATCCGATTGTAAGACAAATACCGCAAAACACTTTTTTTAAATGGCTGAGAAAGAAAAACAAATTGGGTGGGCAGCATAAAGTACCCCGCTTGTCGAATGACCGGAAACATGTTGAGGAAATACTTGCGATGATAGATTAATTTGTATGGGATTTTACAGCCAACCCATAAATATTGTACTTTTAACCAAATTTAAATTTTGATTGAATTATGCACATTGCAATTGCCGGAAATATTGGATCAGGCAAAACGACCCTGACCCGTTTGCTTGCCAAACACTTTGGGTGGGAGGCACATTATGAAGATGTGGATACCAATCCCTATTTGAATAGTTTTTATGAGGATATGCAACGGTGGTCCTTCAATCTTCAGATATACTTCCTGAACAGCCGGTTCAGACAAATACTGGAAATCCGTCAGAGTGGCAAAACAGTAGTCCAGGATCGAACCATATACGAAGATGCCTATATTTTTGCGCCCAATCTTCATTCCATGAACCTGATGACCACCCGTGATTTTGAAAATTATATTTCGTTGTTTGAACTCATGAGTTCACTCATTCAGCCACCCGACCTGCTGATTTATTTACGTGCATCTGTTCCAACACTGGTCAGCCAGATTCAGAAAAGAGGCAGGAGTTATGAAGAGGCGATCCGGCTCGACTACCTTAAAAAACTGAATGAACGCTATGAAAACTGGATATCAGGGTATACTTCTGGTAAAATGCTGATCATTCATGTGGATGACATCGATGTGGAAGAAAAACCGGAAGATCTGGCCATGATCATCGAAAAGGTGAACGGGGAACTGCATGGATTGTTTGAGTCCTGATTTACCCGTAAACACAAGATACTGAATCCTCGCTGTTATGAAACGTCTGCTCATTCTTTTCCTTTTCCTGACGCTGTTGGCAGCGTGCAGACAAAATAAACGAAACCGGCACACTTTGCCTGGAGGTGATCTCCTTTTTGAAGAATTTTACAGCAACGGGCAGCTGAAAAGCAGTAAACATTTTTTCAATGAAGCCATGACAGATTATCTATACCTGGCTTACTATGAGAATGGTGAATTAATGGATTCTGTGGCTTACGATGAAAATGTCCCGGAGGGAAAAAGAGTGTTTTTTCACCAGTCATCCGGAATAAGGCATGTTGAACACTATGAAAATGGAGTTCTCAATGGAGTCAACACGGGGATTTATGAGAATGGGGTCAGGAATTATGAAGGATACCGCAAAGCAGGTGAAAAGGTTGGAGAATGGTTTTTCCGAAGCCCGGAAGGTGTCAATTTGACCTATGAATTCTATGATTCGACAGGGCAATTGGTTTATTTCAGAAAATATGATGAAGGGGGGAGATATCAAAAATCAAATGGTGAAGTGCTCATCAATGCCGGTTTTACCAATAACCAGATTGATTCAGGTGATAGCATTTTTACTGGTATTGTTGCGGCTGTCCCTCCGGGTTGCGAAAGTAAACTGAATGTTTACCTGGTCCATGAACAAATGGAAGATACGGTTATAATTTCCCGGATCCTTGCATCACCGAGACACGAATTCGGGCTACCTGTTTCACAACCAGGTATGTACAAAATGGCCATTCAATTGACGGTGACAGATCTCCTGACCGGAAAAACCGAGGAGTCGAAGGTCGAAAAGAAATTAACCGTGAGAGACAATTAAGCTTATGCGCGTCTTAGGAATTATCCCGGCCCGATATGAATCATCCCGTTTTCCCGGCAAGCCACTTGCCACAATTAAAGGTAAACCTATGATACAAAGGGTGTATGAACAAGCGTCGCAATCCCGTGTACTTCAAAAACTTGTTGTTGCAACCGATGATAACCGGATCATTAAGGTGGTTGAGGGCTTCGGAGGAAAGGCCATTTTGACAAAGACAGACCACTCCAGTGGAACAGAACGATGCAGTGAGGTGGTTAAAGGTTTGGAAGCTGAAGGCAAAACCTTTGACATTATCATCAATATTCAGGGGGATGAGCCTTATATCAATCCATCGCAAATAGAAGAAGTCTCATCCTGTTTTTTGGATCAGTCTGTTTCAATTGCAACGCTGATCAAAAGAATAGATTCTGCAGATGAATTATTCAGTCCGCATGTTGTCAAGGTTGTTTTCGACCGGTTTGAAAATGCCCTTTATTTTAGCCGGCATGCGGTTCCATACCGGCAGAAAGTTGAGGAAAGTGAGTGGCTGAACGGACTGGTTTATTTCAAACATATAGGGATTTACGCTTACAAACCGGAAATTTTAAAAAACATTGTCTTGTTGAAGACCTCAGTTCTTGAACAGGCAGAATCGCTTGAACAACTGAGATGGTTAGAGCATGGGTTTCAAATCAGGGTGAAAGAGACTCAATATGAGAGCCATGCAGTTGACACCCCGGAAGATTTATCAAAATTTTTTAACAACGGTTGAAGCAGGCGTTGTAAAGTTGTATTTTAGCTCCATATTTCTTTAATACAGGATGGAAATTGCCTCTTACATCAGTGATTTGCTCTATCGGCATGATTGTGTGATAGTTCCGGATTTCGGAGGATTTGTTGCAACCTATGCCCCTGCAAAAATCCATCCGGTTACAAACACATTTTATCCTCCATCCAAGAATATCCTATTCAATTCAAAACTCATACGTGACGATGGATTGCTTATTGATTGCATCAGTCAGAAGGAAGGGATGTTATACGATGAGGCAAAAAAGATGCTCGAACTTGAGGTATGGCAACTGAGAAGCAGGCTTGAAAGAAGAGAACGCGTTTTCCTGAAAGAGGTTGGCACATTGCAAATTGAATCCGAAGGGAGGATCATCTTTGAACCGGATGGAACGGTAAATTATCTCGAAGACTCATTTGGGCTTGTTTCTTTCGTATCATCGCCGATCGTGCGAAAAGGATTCAAAAAGCGTCAGGATTCAGGTTTTGTTGACAGGAGAAATGGCAGTCCGGCTGAAAGAAAAGTCCTTAGGAAAATCATAACCTATGCAACTGTCATATTGTTTCTTTTAGCAGGTGGCTGGTACAGTATTCATTCAGGACTTCTGCCGGTCAGACCAATGCAGCAGGCAAATATGGCTAAACTTCCGGAATCACTGGTCGAAAGAACATCCCTTGAGACCATGAAACCAGACCCTGTTCCGGTTACGATTCCCCTGAAAGATGTTGACTTCACGAAAGAAACACTCGAAGAACCAGAGGCTGAAGTGATTGTAAACGCGGTTCCGGCACAAGAGGAGGTGGTATTGCCTTTGTTTCATATCATTGGCGGTGCGTTTTCAAATGAAGCCAATGCGGATAAATTGCTTGCAGCTCTGCGCACAAAAGGCTACAGCGCACAACGGCCCGGACTCTCTCCATCCGGCTTGCATATGGTAAGTTATCTGGCAACCCCTGATAAAGACGAAGCACTTTTAAACCTTGCCATGATCCGCAGGGATGAAAACCCATCGGCCTGGTTATTGAAGAGATGATTTTGCTTGTCTTGCCCTATTCAATTGATCTATTAGAAACACTGGTTTGGGAAAAAAAAAGAAACTCCAGCACTTTGCCGAGAATGCAACCTTCCCGCATTTATTCCAGCTGTCTTATGATGAACTCATCACGGGATTCCATCTGAAAGGAAAGTGGAGAAGCATGTATTTCAGGAACAACCATCCCGTTGTGGTCGAATTGGGTTGCGGCAAAGGTGAATATACCGTTCACCTGGCAGCCCGGTATCCTGAAAAAAACTTTATCGGAATTGACCGTAAGGGTGCCCGAATCTGGAAGGGCGCCAAGGCCACCTTCGAAACAAACATGCCCAATGTGTCTTTCCTGAGGGCAAATATTGAGCTTATTCCCCAGATTTTCGGTGAGGATGAAGTGGATGAAATCTGGATTACATTTCCTGACCCTCACCCCAAACCAAAAAGTGCTTCCAGAAGATTGACTTCCTCCTCTTTCATTGAAAAGTACCGAAAAATTTTAAGACGTGATGGGGTCATTCATCTGAAAACAGACCATTTCTCATTGTTTGAATTCACACGTCAGGAAATCAGCAAATACAATCATACGCTGTTGTTCTCCACAGATGATCTGTACAACTCCGGATACATGGGAGATGTGATGGGAATCAAAACCTTTTACGAAGAAAAGTTTCTGGCATCAGAAGGCCGGATCTGCTATCTGCAATTTTCATTAAACCCTCGTTCAGGAAAACAAAATCCGGACGAACCCGGGTTTTTTGAGAAGGTTTACCAGGTTGCCAGGCTTATCCCTTACGGAAAAGTAACTTCCTATGGGGCCATAGCTCAATATCTTGGAAGTAAAGGTTCTGCCCGCATGGTGGGTTATGCTATGAATGGTTCACATGCATCACCCTATGCCGTTCCTGCGCACAGGGTTGTGAACCGGAATGGTATCCTCACCGGGAAACATCATTTTGGCTCTCCTTATATCATGGCTCAGTTGTTAAAGAATGAAGGTATTGAAGTGGAGGACGATAAAATCCTCCGGTTCAGGGAACATTTTTGGGATCCGTCCAGGGAGCTGCGTTAAGGTTACTTTATTCTTCCTGAACCATCGAAATACAATGAAATCATTTGTGGCTCCAGGTTTTTCTTTTTGCTCATCAACTCTACATAATAGGAGTTATTCCGGTCGCTGCGTACAACCTTTTCGGCATAGGATGCCCTGTAGTCGCGGTGATTCTGGTCAATAAACCTCTGTATCGGACTGTACAGATTCTTCACATCCAATTGTGTTACCGTCTCAATCCATGCTGCAGAATCGGAGAATGTCGCTTTGGTGGGGTCATTTCTATAGATAAATCTGGCAATCCATTGGTTATCACTGGTTTCCCATTTTACATCCTTTGCCCCTGAAAACCTGCTGTTGAACCTTCGGGCTACCTCGTGGGGGATATCAACAGTGAGGAGGTATTGATTTCGTAAAACATCCGGCCGGTTGACTTTCTGGATCTGGCCTGATTTATTGAAAAACAATTCAAAGTTATACGGCCTGGTCTGTCCCCTTTCAAATTGCTGCATTTTCACATAGGTATAATCTTCCTTATCAGCATTGGTAACCATTTCGGCAAGAATAAATTCATCATTTTTATGATGCTCAAAAAGGTAAGACTGTATCAACCTGTGAAGTTCTTTTTCCGGGTAACTTATTCTGGTTTCAATCCAGCTGCCATCCGGTTTAAACCAGGCCTGGGTCATTTTTCCCCTGAATGTGAACACACCAAGATAAATAAGATCGGAAGACAACTTTTTGCCGGGACGGGTGACCCATTCGATATTCTCAGCACGGGGAAAACGTTTTTTCCAGGAGTCAATCACTGCAGCCGGAATATCCGAGTGCGGGTCATCAATGCCCACTATGGTCATATCGTTCATGCCTTCCGGAAATTTTACCTGTTCTATCCTGCCAGTTTTATCAAAAAATAACTCGATGATGTATGCATCCTTCTGACGCTTGTCTTTACGCTCAACCTGCACATAGAAATAATCTTTTTTATCTGCCCTTACCGCTTCCTCAGCAAACAAAATTTTATCCTTTTTAAAATTTGCATCCAGATAGTTCAGTATGGGTCTTGAAAGTGTCCGGATGTCACGGTCGGTAACGGTAGTAACCCATTCTCCATCCGGGGTGAATTCTGCATAGGTGGCACGATTCCGAAAAAAACAATCTGCTTTGTAGTTTCCATCTACCTTGTCCCAGGAAACATTCTGTGCATTTGGAAATCTTCTGTTGAAATTTTTTTCAACCTCTTCCGGGATATCTCTTACCGGACTATTCTGTGCAGAGATTGCAAGACAGAAAAACAGTGCAATAGAAAACAAGCGTTTCATAACAAATTCTTTAAATATCAATTTCTATGTTTGACTTTGAACGATATGCTGTTTATACTTATTTTGGGTACAAAAGTTATATGTAAACCTTTCAATTTCTGAGGGAGATCAGACAATAACAATTTAATGATCCTGACAGATACAGATCAAAGGGAAATAATCTGATCTCTTCCGGGTCCCACTGAAACCATGCGGACAGGTACTTTTGTTTCGCTCTCGATGATGCGAATATACTTTACAAAAGCCTCCGGAAGATCCTTTCCTGACAATTTGAATGGACTGGATGATGCCCATCCGGGTATTTCATCGTAAACCGGTTCGAGTTTTTCATAGGATACTTCAAAGGGGACATGGTCAAACAATTGCTGATTGAACCTGTATTTCATGCCAACCCTGATTCCTGCAAAGGTATTGAGTACATCTGCTTTTGTCATAATCAACTGGGTCACCCCATTGATCATGATGGCATATTTCAGCGCTACCAAATCAAGCCACCCGCAACGGCGTGGCCGCCCGGTAGTGGAACCAAACTCGCGCCCCCGGTCTCTCAGTTCCTGACCCACTTCATCTTCGAGTTCTGTAGGAAAAGGTCCGCTGCCAACACGGGTACAATAGGCTTTAAAAATACCATATACCTCGCCAATTTTGTGTGGTGGAATACCAAGACCTGTACAAACACCTGCTGTGATGGTGTTCGATGAGGTTACAAACGGATAGGTGCCAAAATCAATGTCGAGCATGGTACCCTGAGCACCTTCAGCCAGCAGAGACTTATTGTTGTCAAGGCTCTGGTTGATAAAATACTCACTGTCAATGACTGAAAAAGATTTGATTTTCTCAATACCATCAAACCATTTTTCTTCATACTCTTCAAGGGAGATGGTTTCAATAGGGAGAGAGGCAGCATCAAAATTAAAGGATTTAAGCATCCGCAGGTGTTCTTCCTTTAGCTCCCGGTATTTTGGACTGAAACTGGTCTGAAAAATATTTCCTATTCTCAAGCCATTGCGGGCAATCTTATCGGTGTAAGCAGGACCTATCCCTTTCAGGGTTGAACCTATTTTCAAATTTCCTTTTAAACGCTCATATGCTGCATCAAGCAATCTGTGCGTCGGAAGGATGAGATGTGCCTTTTTTGAAATCAGGAGGTTCAATGTGGCATCAATACCGTGAATTTTCAGGTTTTCGATCTCCCGCCTGAATATAACCGGGTCAATGATCACTCCATTTCCGATTACATTGATGGTATGGCTGTGAAAAATTCCGGAAGGAATAATGTGGAGGATAAATTTCTTCTGATCAAATTCAATGGTATGTCCAGCATTGGGTCCACCCTGAAACCGTGCAATGATATCGTACTTGGGAGTAAGCACATCAACCACCTTTCCTTTGCCTTCATCACCCCACTGAAGTCCTAATAAAATATCTGCTTTCATGAAAGAGGAAAAAATTATTTTTTAGCCGTATCTCTCTTTTTGCGGCCATAAAAAGTGAGTGAGTGGTGGGTGATGCTGACGCCGAGCTCTTTTTCAACAGTTTCAAGGATTTGTTGAACCCTGGGATCGCAAAACTCCATGACCTCACCTGTGTCAATATTTATAAAATGATCATGTTGTTTAAACCTGAATGATTTTTCAAATTGAGCGCAGTTATTGCCAAACTGGTGCTTGGAAACAAGGTTTGAATCAAGCAGAAGTTCAATAGTATTATAGAGAGTTGCCCGGCTTACCCTGTATTTGTTGTTTTTCATCCGGATGTAAAGGGTTTCGATGTCGAAATGCCCTTCCGTATTGTAGATTTCCTGAAGTATGGTGAAGCGTTCCGGTGTTTTCCGGTGACCCTTTCCTTCGAGGTACTCTGTAAAAATTTTCTTTACAGATTCTAGCGTTTCTTTCTGCGAGGTTTTCATCAAAACAAGATTTCCTGATTATAGCTGTTTACTAAAAACTAAAACACCCACCAAAAATATTTGTTTACTGCAATTTAATCCATCATTAAATGATTGTAAACAGATCGCTAAAAATAGAATATTTTTTATTACTATTTGGTATAAATAAAAATAATTCGGCCGGAATGGAGAATACTTAATGGCTGATGTGACTATAAAGCCTTGCCACCTTTTTTACATTCGGAAGTTTTTTCAGTGCGTTCAACAATTGATTCAGGTTAGCCAGGCTGTAAATGTAAAGCATCATTTTCCCTTCAATCATCTGGCCTTCAGTTTCGAGATGAAAGGATTTGATGTTCAGATCAAGCTCTTCGGTCACAACTTTGATCACCTGTTTGATAAACCCTTTTTCGTCAATCCCATGTATTTCAATGCCTGTTAAAAACCCGACCGATTCTTTGTCGTTCCATCTTGTCCTGATGATCCGGTCACCAAATTTTGACATTTGATTGATGGCAACAGGGCAGGTGGTCCGATGGATGTGAATGGATTCGTCGTGGGTTAAGAAACCCACAATATCATCACCCGGAATGGGGTGGCAGCATTCAGAGATATCGTAACTAATTTTTTTAACCACATCTGACGAAATGGTGAATTCCTTTTGATTCTTTAACTGGTCAAGTACTGCATCGGTCAGTGTCTGTTTTTCATTGGCCCGTGATTTCGAGAACGGGTTTTTGATCATTTTGGAGAACCAGGTCTCCCGCGCAGATTCAGAACAGCAATCCCTGACCTCCTTTAACCCGATCAGGTCATGTGCCACGTCGTAATAAAGGTCAAAAAGGTTTGCGTAATTGTATTTCTGCTGCAGTCGCTTCAGGTTATTTTTCGAATACTCGGCATCCACCTGCGAGAAAAAGCTTTGTAGCATCTCTTTTCCCTTGTCGGCATATTTCTTCTTCTCCTCCTTTATTCCATTCTTAATCTGAGTTCGCGCCCTTGCTGTCACAACATAATGAAACCATTCCTCTTTGGGAACCTGCTTTTGGGATGTTAGCACCTCAACCTGGTCTCCGCTTTTGAGCTTATGATGGATGGGTGCAAGCTTGTAATTAACCTTGGCGCCGATGCAGGTATTGCCAATTTCAGAGTGAATGGCATAAGCAAAATCGAGTACTGTTGAATTCAGGGGAAGGTTTCTCAACTCGCCTGTAGGTGTAAAAACATAAATCTCATCTGCAAAAAGGAATCCCTGAAAGTCGTCAATAAAGTCAAGGGCATTGGTATCCGAACCCTGAAGCATATCCCTGATCCGGTCAAGCCAGTTGTTCACGTTCATTTCGGCCTGGCTGGGGTTGGCTGTTTTATAGCGCCAGTGCGCAGCATAACCTTTTTCGGCAATTTCATCCATCCGTTTCGACCTGATCTGTACCTCCACCCAGTTACCGTCTTTGCTCATCACAGTGGTATGTAACGCTTCATAGCCGTTGGCTTTGGGTATGGATATCCAGTCACGCAACCGGTCAAATTTTGGCCGGTAATGATCCGTGAGGATAGAGTATACACGCCAGCAATCAACCTTTTCATTTTCAGGTTCGGTATCGATGATGATTCTTACCGCCATTAAATCATACACCTCCTCCAACGGGATCCCTTTGGTTTTCATTTTGTTCCAGATCGAATGCACAGATTTATTGCGGTATAAAATCTCGAAGTTGAATGCTTTACTGCTCAGCGATTTTTTTATCGGATAAATAAACCGGTTTGCAAGTCTTTTTCTCTCTTTTTCAGATGACCTGAGCCTTTCTGAAATGGCTTCATAAATCTCAGGCTCAGCGTGTTTGAGGGCCAGGTCTTCAAGTTCGGTTTTTATGGCATATAGCCCCAGGCGATGTGCCAAAGGTGCATACAGGAATGATGTTTCAGAGGCAATTTTAAGCTGTTTATTCAAAGGCATTGACTCCAGGGTGCGCATATTGTGCAACCTGTCGGCAAGCTTGATCAGGATCACCCTTACATCATTTGAGAGGGTGAGAAGCATTTTTTTAAAATTCTCTGCCTGAATCGAAGGTGAACCGATATCGAGGATATCCTTGATTTTTGTCAACCCATCTATTATCCTGGCTGCAGGTTTTCCGAATTGCTTTTCGATATCAGCCAGTGTAAAGTCTGTATCCTCAACCACATCATGTAGCAGAGCGCAGATAATAGAGGTCTTTCCCAGCCCAATCTCACCCGCCACGATCCTGGCTACTTCAAGGGGATGGTATATATAGGGTTCACCTGTCCGCCGTCTCATATCTTTATGGGCTTCAACGGCTATGTTGAAGGCCTTCCTGATATCTTTCTTCTGTTCAGGATTTTCGGGTCTCCAGGTTCTCAATAAACTCCTGTAGCGGTTGATGATCTCCTTTTTTTCTATTTCCGGGTCGGATATATACATGTCAGTAATCTCCCTTTTGAAGTTCCCGCAAATTTAGTTGATTTGAAACAATTTACAATAGAAGCCATAGAATCAATTTGTACCCTCACTTTATAAAATAGAATCATTAAAAACTACTTGAAAAGTCAAAAAAAAAAATTTCGATTGCACATTTTTTTTGCTTATCATTGCAGGAGAATAAAATATAAGGAAATGAAGGACAACACTTTTCAGATTATCCCCCCCCCCCCTTATTCTTCTAACATGTTGTTTATCAGTAATAAATATACTTTTTTGCTCTGTAATTATCAATCCCAAAAACCTTCTGATATGGATAAACCCTGCAGGTAAACCAATAGCGCTCCGCCATGTGTACCAACCCGGTTGCATGTGGCGGAGAAGAGGACAGGGAACTAATCCTGGTTGGCCGGGTAAAAAGAAACAAAAGGAATAAAGAAATATGAATAAAATTTATAAAAATGAAAAATACTATAATACATTTATTCACCACTGCGGTGATGTGCATACTGGCATTGACTCTTGTCAGGGCGCAAAGCATTGAGATTGATTGTGAAAACTTTGAATATGTTGACGATCCCTGGTATATTTATGGGGTGGTTACCATTGATGGAGAAGTTGCCTACAACACCGATATTATCATTACACCCGAAAGTGAATTAATTGTGCTGGGTGCGATTTATTTTGGTGAGGGTACCAAACTAATTGTCCAAAGAAATGCAAAGCTGACTATTCAAGGAGGATTACTCACCGGAGCCTGCGGTTTCTGGCTGGGTGTTGAGCTGCATGGAACAACAAACCAACCTCAGGATTTTCTTTATCAGGGATGGGTACATATGTATAGTGGTGCTGTAATTGAAAAAGCTATTTGCGGTATCAGGACAATAAAGACTAATGGGCAAACGGTTGAAAAAGGTTATGCCGGCGGGATTATCTACGCGGAAAGTTCACTATTCAGGGACAACCTAACCTCTGTCTCATTCTATCCTTACCAATATGTGAGCAACTCAATTTTTGCCAGATGCAATTTTAGTACATCAAACGAACTACCTATTGGTGCTATTCCTGATTATTTTGTACGACTTGACCATATCAATGGCGTACGTTTTTTCAAATGTAATTTTGGCAACCAGACTGAAAAACCATTTTTTCATGACGGTCTTTATGCATTCAATTCTACCTTTCATATTGAAGGAATTTATACTGGTACTTGGGAACATGGAGAATTTCGGAACCTGAACTATGGCATTTATGCTGTTTACACAAGAAATCACCTTTACCCGGATATCCGGCATACTGAATTTCCTGGTAACAAGAAAGGTATCTATATCAGTGGAACAGCCGCAGGGAGGGTTACATCCAACTGGTTTTATATACCACTTGAGGAAGGTGAAGTTCAGGACTTTTATGGCTTGTTTCTCAATAATTGTAAATTTTACCATATTGAAGATAATAAGTTTTTCGGACAAGATACACTTGGAGGTATTGGGTTATATGTCAACCATTCAGGAACTGACTGGAACCAGGTTTACAATAATTCGTTTAGCAAACTCTATTACGGTACAATTGCGTATGGGGTGAACCGGAACCAAGATGGCTCTTTGGGATTATGTATAAAATGTAACGACTATGAATACAATGTGAATGATATATGCGTGAATGGCGACCCGGGAAAAGGCCATGGAATTGCTTATAATCAGGGTTTCATGAAGCCAAACGATACTACTCCAGCAGGAAACACATTTACCCTGCTCGATACCATTCTCATCTACAACTACATCAACAGCAATGGCATGGGATGGATCAATTATGTTTACCATGGTAATAATCCGCTGAATCTAAAAGTAAATCCTGATCCTTATTTTTCACCAGTGACAATGAATACTCAGTCAAACTTGCAAACTACATACTGGAACAAAGAATCCGTTTGTCCATCCAAGCTTGACAGTGGAGGCGGAGGAGGCTATGAGTTGATTGCCATGGCCGGTTCGGATACTGAAATCGCCGCTATTGAAGCGCAGCTTGCCACCCTGGTGGATGACGGGGATACCCCCTTGAAAACCCAGGCCGTGATGTCGGCCTCACCGTTACATTCAGGCGATCTCTATGACGACCTGATGGCCGGATCGCCTTTTCTGTCGGATACAGTACTTAAATCGGCCATCTACAAAGAAGATGTATTTCCTGCAGCCATGGTCAGGGATGTGCTGGTGGCCAATCCGCAGTCAGCCAAAAGCAATGACATCATTGAGTCGCTCGACTACCGCTGGGACCAGATGCCGGGGTGGATGATGGACCAGATCATGGAAGGTGTTGACATTACCGGGGCTAAAGAGGCCATTGAAGGGAACCTGGCCGGTTGGAAACACAAAAGAGGAGAACACTTTACCAATCTCTACCGCCATTACCTGTACAACGGGATCGACCCGCAGGCCGCAACCGACAGCATTGAACTGCTGCTATCGGGCGATAACAGCCTGAACTCTAAGCACGGACTGGCCATGCTTTATGCCGGGAAGGGCGATTATGCTTCCATGAACGCTGTGATCGGTTCTATTACTGCAACCTTCACGCTGACCTCCGCCGGGCAGGCTGTTCATCAGGATTACACAGCATTGTGCAGTATCCTGGAGCAACTCGACGGCAACCTGCCTGAAGTGGGAACCTCCCAGGCATCGGCTCTGATGCTGCTGGCAGAAGAGGAGGAACACTTCCCGGGCGCCTGCGCACGCAACCTGTTGATCGCCGCCGGCCTGCTGGAATACCAGGAGCCGGTGATCCTACCCGACCTCACCAAATCGTCGAAAGTGAGGGGTGGCAGCTACGGGAAGGGACAGGAACCACCGGATATGCTGAAAGTATTTCCCAACCCTGCAAAGGATTTTCTGGTGGTTGACTACAACACCGATGGCAAGCAAGGAGCAATATTGCTAACGGTCACCGATATGAAAGGCTATACCGTTCATTCGGAAGCGCCCTTTGCGGGCCGCGACCAGGTTGTGATCAGCACTTCCGGATGGAAAAAGGGAACCTGTGTGGTTAACCTCAGCGTCAACGGAAAACCTGTTGCCAGCAGGAAAGTAAACATTCAGTAAGGTCAATTTCTATGAATACTGAAATGAGACCCGCTCACATCCGGCAGATACTACCTGTTAACGGAAAGCTATCCGCACAGCGGGTTTCATTTCTCTTACAACAACATACGATGAAAAAACTGACGATCACGATAATCTCCATAATTATTTCGTTACAAGCCTTTTCACAAAAAGAAGAGTGGATAAGGGAGTTCTGGAATTATGAAAAAACAGGGATGACAGACCTGATCACAACTTATGACCATGGGTATCTTTTATTAACTTATATAAATTGGAATTATTCAATTAAATGGGCTTGGATGATCAAAACCGATGTGAATGGCGAAATATTATGGGATAAAAAAATAGGCAATGGAATGGATGGAACTATATTTAAATCAGTCTATCAGGATTCTGGGGGTGAGTTTTTACTAGCTGGGTCAACTGTAATATATGATGCTGAAAAAGGTGATTCATTCTTTATGAAGCTGAATTCCTGTGGGGAAAAGGAGTGGTGCCGGATTTTCAATAAGGCAGGATCAGGCACTTCCTATGATTATGGAGCTAACATATTTCCACTGGAAAATAAGGTTGGCTATATAGCCCTTGTCGGACAATGGGGAGATGATTTCGGCCCCGGTGTATTTAAGGGTATCTGGATATTCAGGCTTGATATGAACGGCAACCTCTTGTGGATCAAGAATGTATTTGACGAGGTGCATCCCGAAGCATGGAACGAAATACCTGAATCCATGATTAAATCTAAATATTTGACCGATGAAGGAAAAGAGAAGTTTGTTATCACGGCATGGACTATTTATAATGATTTCGGGTTACCTTATGGGTGGGGTAAAACCATGATGTGCGCCGTAGATGAGGATGGTGACGAATTGTGGTGGGCCATTCATCACCAGGACGAACCCTATAACTCCAAGCCGGAAAATTCTGTTGAGGACAAGTATGGAAACATCTATACCGTCGGCAGGGATGAGTCTTACAACGATGGCACAAGCGATTATTACCCAGCCCTTTTTAAAACCGGCAAAAATGGAGAAAAACTCTTTCAGAAATACATCATTGACAACACGCAAAAGGCCAATGCCTTCTGTATTAACATCATGAACGACACCATTCTCGACATTGGCGGCGTTTGGAAGTATCATAACCAACCGAATTTTGCTTCCATTGCCAGAACAGACACTAGTGGTAACCTGATCTTGGATAAAAAGGTCCTTCAGAACGAAGCCAGTCTGTACCGGTCAACAAAAACCATCGACAATAAACAGCTCTATATGACTTTTGTACCATTTGGTACCTCCTATATAAAGGTATTGTTATTTAAGTTCAATTATGACCTGGAGTATGATACACTTTACACCCAGCCGTTTGACTATGATTACCTGTGCGACAACCTGCCCATCGCTTCCGATACCATTGGCATAGATGATTGTGATATCTGGACAGGATTCCCGGGCGAGATTGAATACCGTGCGGCAAAATATCTGCTTATTTTTCCCAACCCTGCCGATAACAGGGTAACCATTCAATTACCGGAGTACACAGCAGATGAGCAAAAGTGGGGAACCATGACCTCCCGCCATTACAACCTGCAGTATCACAAAGATGCCGTGCTGAGAGTATTTGACCTTTTTGGTCGGCAGGTAATGGAGCACTCCCTCCGCAACACTGAAGGAGACAGCGTAGAACTGGATATTTCAAATTTAACTTCCGGTATCTACCTCATTAATCTATTTGAGAAAGACAAGCTGATGAGTAGCGGGAAGTTTGTGAAAAAATAATATGATGAGAGAATGTTCTATAGATTTCTATGTGGTTCAAAAAAAAACCCAACCACATAGGCACAGTAGGGCACAATAGGGAAAACACATAGAGATTTCTTCTGTTCCTATGTGGTTTAAAATTGTATGAATCCAAAACCGGATTACCCCAAATATTCTGGCTGGTTAAGCGTTATTCCTAACAAAAAAATAATTGTACCTTTGATCACTGTTCTTTCTTGGGGTCAGTAACATTTTTATGAGACGAATTCTTTACACATTTCTTTTTGTTTTCATATTGATATCAACTTCATTTGCTACACATGAACGGGCAGGAGAAATAATCTACAGGCACATTCAGGGTCTGACCTATGAAGCGAAGATCATCACCTATACGTATCGCCCAAGTCCGGCAGACAGGCCTGAACTTACAATAGAATGGGGTGATGGCACTTTTTCTGTTTTGCCGCGAACCAGCATAACCGATCTTACCCCGCTTATCCGGCGCAATGAATATATCGGTCAGCATACCTATGCAGGAGCAGGAACTTTTATCATGTCAGTCGAAGATCCAAACCGTAATTACGGCATCGTGAATATTCCAAATTCGGTGAATGTTCCCTTTTATATTCAATCAGAACTTGTCATCAACCCTTTTGTTGGAAGCAACAATTCGGTAGTTCTCCTGAATCCTCCCCTTGACTATGGTTGCGTGAATAAACTGTATGTCCATAACCCCGCAGCTTATGATCCGGATGGTGATAGCCTATCTTATAAACTTACGATCTGCCGGGGTGCGAATGGCGACCCTATTCCGGGATACACCTACCCGCAGGCCAGCATTGAATTTTTTATGAATGAAAATACCGGTGATCTCGTCTGGAACACACCCGTGGTGCAGGGCGAGTACAATGTTGCATTCATTATTGAAGAATGGAGAAATGGTTTTCGTGTTGGCTACGTTACCCGTGATCTTCAGATACAGATTGGTGCCTGTAACAACGAGCCACCTGAAATATTTACCATTTCCGATACATGCGTCACAGCCGGTGAAACACTCATATTTGACATCACAGCCATTGATCCTGACGGGAACTTTGTGATCCTCACAGGGGCAGGCGGACCTTTACTGCAGGAAGTATCTCCGGCACAGATAACTCCAAATCCTGCCCAGGGATATGGATCCGTTTCATCTCAGTTTGTTTGGGAAACAGATTGTGCTCATGTCAGGAAGAATCCTTACAATCTTTTTTTGAAGGCCAAAGACTCCCTGACCCAGGTTTCACTTACGGCCTATAAAACCGTTTCCATCACCGTTGTTTCGCCTGCACCGGTGATCACTGAGATAAACCCTGTTGGAACCTCCATTCATCTTCAATGGGAAAAATCGATTTGTGAAAATGCTGCCGGTTATCACATCTATCGCAAGGATTCTTTTTACGGGTTTGTTCCGGGTCCATGCGAAACAGGTGTGCCCGGCTACACAGGCTATATCCGGATCGCGACTCTGAACAACATCAACCACCTCGAATTTGAAGACAACAACAACGGCGCTGGTTTGATCCATGGAATTGAATACTGTTACATGATTACCGCTTTTTTCACAGATGGAGCCGAAAGCTATGCATCCGAAGAGTGGTGCGCTACCCTCAGGAAGGATATCCCGGTCATCACCAATGTGAGCATTGAAAAAACCGGCATTGCCAATGGAGAGATTTTTGTCGCATGGTCCAAACCAACCGAACTTGACTCAACAATCGTTCCTCCTCCTTATCAATACCGGATACTCAGGCAGGATAACCAACCGGGAAGTGCTCTCACAGAAATAGCAGTGTACTTTAACCTGAACGACACACTTTTCAATGATGAAGCACTCAATACCAGGGACTTGCAGTATCGCTACAGGATTGACTTTTACAACGGAGTTGCTCCGGATGTGAATTTTGTTGGATCAACCGTCCTCGCACCTTCTATTTATCTGCAAGTGACGGGTACCGATAAAAAAATAATACTCAACTGGAATAACAATACACCCTGGATCAATGAGCAATTTGTTGTTTACAGGCAGAATAATCTTACTTTGGAATTTGATTCTATCGGTATCAGCCTTGTACCATCCTATGTCGATACGGGACTTATCAATGGCGACATGTATTGTTATAAAATCGAAACCATAGGAAAGTATTCCTCTCCGGGGATTATAAATCCGATCATCAACTTTTCGCAGGAGAACTGTGGAACACCTGTAGATAATGTCCCCCCCTGTCCGCCTGTGCTGGATATTATGGTCAATTGCATTGAATTGAAAAATGAATTAACCTGGATTTATCCCGATACATGTGAACCGGAAGACGACCTGATCTATTATATTTATTATGCCGGTGTCGAATCGTCCGATTTTGTTTTAATAGACTCAACCACATTTACCGATTTCACATTTGCTACGTTACCTCCTTCTGTTGTAGGTTGCTTTGCGGTGACTGCACTGGACTCGCTTTACAATCAGAGTTTTTTCAGCAATGTAGTATGTGTCGACATCAATGAATGCGGCAGGATCAGCTTTCCAATCGTTTTTACTCCCAATGGAGATGGATACAATGATTTTTTCCAGGCCGATTCTGTTAATTCCATTCATAAGCTCCGGTTGAAAATTTTCAACCGGTGGGGAGCAGTGGTCTATGAAACTGATGATCCCTTTTTTGAATGGAATGGCAAAGATCAGGATAACAATCGTGATTGTAGTCCGGGTGTTTACTTTTTTGAAGGAGTTGTATCGGAGTATACGCTCATAGGGCCCATCGAAAGAAAATTTACCGGATCAGTCACCCTTCTGCGGTAACTGATCCAACAACATTTCAGCTTCCGATACTGTTTTTACAGGAAGCATGCATTCCGAGCCGGTGCAGACATAAATCAGAGTCTCTCCCTCCTGGTAACGATGATTGAATACCGGCAGACTTGAGGCAGATTCGCTGCCTGCCAGTATTACATTTGGACGGAACTGCGATTTGAGTTCTTTTCCAAATGAAACGGACTTCTTGCCCGTTATCACCAATGAATGGAATGGATAAACCCGGTTCAGCATAAGAATCCCCCAATTAGAAAAAGCAGAAGGATAGCGGGCCATCTTTTCGATGACATTCAACAGCATCTGGTTTGAAATGGCAAGGTACTCAGGATTTTCATAAAGAAGACCCAGTTTGTTCAGCGACCGGGCGAGGCTTGAGTTGGAGGCCGGGATCACATTGTCAGTCACTTCAATGGTTTTTGTGATCACATCCATGTGTTTGTCAGATACAAAAAAGAACATACCGGAATCCTTATCAAAAAAATGATCTGTGCAATACCCGGTGAGGTTTTTTGCATGGTCAATCCACTTCTCATCAAAGTTTACTTCATATAGAGAGATGAACGCTTCAATGGTAAAGGCATAGTCATCAAGAAATCCCTGGATTGTAGCTTTTCCGTTTTTGAAATTTCTGAAAAGGCCACCATCGTTTGTCATCATATTACCAACAAGAAATTCTGCATTTTTTACAGCATTGTTTAGATAATTTGGATCACCCAGGGCAAGATATGCATCTATATAACCTTTTAACATCAATGCATTCCATGAACAGAGGATTTTGTCATCAAGACCAGGTTTTACCCTTTTCTCTCTTGCCTTCAGCAGTTTTATTTTTACATTTTGAGCGATTTTTATTACTTCTTCCTTCGGTACATTAAATTTTTCAGCCAGTTCCTCAGCGGTTTTACTCCTGACCAATACATTGACCCCATCCTCCCAGTAAGCCTCGTCATCAATTCCGAAATATGCCGCAATCAGTTCGCCATGCTCTCCGACAATTTCAAGGATTTCATCCCTAGTCCAGACATAGTATCGCCCTTCCTCGCCCTCGCTATCGGCATCCAAAGCCGAATAAAAACCATTCTCTGCCGAGGTAAGTTCCCTTTGAATAAATGAGATTGAATCCTTAACAACTTCCTTAAATTGTTTATTTCCGGTAACCCTGAATGCTTCCGAATACAAACTGACAAGCTGGGCATTGTCGTAGAGCATTTTTTCAAAGTGGGGAATATGCCACCGTTCATCTACCGAATACCGGGCGAAGCCGCCCCCTATCTGGTCGTAAATCCCTCCATCAGCCATATTTTTCAACGTAATCTCTACCTGTTGAAGCACTTCTTGATTTCTGGTATAAAAATGATAATTCAACAGGAACAAATAACTGTTGGGCATCGGAAATTTAGGAGCCCCTTTAAAGCCGCCATGTATTTTATCTGTGCTGTCCATTAACAGTTTTACCATTTCATCAGCAACAGTCTTTTCAGGGTAGCCCTGATCATCCGGATTGGTTGTAATGAAATTATTTCCGGCCATTCCCTTGCTGATTTCGTCGGCCTGTTTTACCAATTTACCTTGCTCGTGATGGAACATATGTGTGATCTGATCCAATACATTGATCCATTGGTGTTTTGGGAAATAGGTAGCACCCCAGAATGGCCTGCCATCGGGAAGCGCAAAGCAATTCAAAGGCCAACCACCTCTACCTGAGATCATCTGAACAGCATCCATATAAACCTGGTCCACATCAGGCCGCTCCTCCCGGTCAACTTTAATGCAAATGAAATTTTCATTCATCATTTGGGCTACCTGTTCATCTTCAAAAGATTCATGTTCCATCACATGGCACCAATGGCAGGCCGAATAACCAATACTTACCAGCAAGGGTTTGTTTTCCTTTTTCGCCAGCGCGAGCGTCTTTTCGTTCCAGGGATGCCACTCCACAGGATTATGGGCATGCTGAAGCAAATATGGGCTTGTTTCGTGAATCAATAGATTCGTATATTTGTATTCTTTCTTTAACATAACATCTGTATTGCTTCAAAAGCAACAAAAGAAATGGATTTTAGTTCTTAAACCAAAGACGAATACATCATGAATAAATTTCTGAAATTACCCGCTCTGATCCTAATTGTAACTGCCTGTACAACGGTTCCTCTAACCGGAAGGAGACAACTTTCGCTTATACCCAACAGTGAATTGCTGCCATTAAGCTACAGTAGCTATCAGGAAGTGCTAAAGGAAAATCGGCTTTCAAAAAACCTCGAACAAACGGCTCTTGTGAAGAAGGTAGGATCTAAAATACAGAAAGCGGTTGAAACCTACATGGCTGAGAACAAAATGTCGGATCAGTTAAAGGGGTACGCATGGGAGTTTAATTTGCTGGAAGGAACGGCAATCAATGCCTGGTGCATGCCTGGCGGAAAGGTAGCGTTTTATGAAGGAATAATGCCGGTATGTAAGGATGAGGCCGGAGTTGCAGTAGTGATGGGACACGAAATTGCCCATGCTCTCGGCAACCATGGGCGTGAGCGCATGAGTCAGGGACTTGTACAACAATTGGGTGGCGTTGCACTTGCAGTCGCCATTGCAGATAAGCCGCAAGAGACTCAACAATTGTTCTTTGCTGCTTATGGGATCGGAACCACGGTTGGTGCAATGCTTCCCTACAGCCGTCTTCATGAAAGCGAGGCTGATAAAATGGGAATGGTATTTATGGCTATAGCAGGTTATAACCCGAACGAAGCACCAAAATTTTGGAACAGAATGGCTGCTGCTTCTAGTGGGGGACAGCCTCCGGAATGGCTCTCAACACACCCATCACACAGCCGCCGTATCAGGGATATTGAAGAGTATATTCCAAAAGCAATGAAGCACTACAGACAGTAAGACCTCAGGGGTGAAAAACGATCATTTCGGGAGAATAAATTTATTGTACAGGAAAAGCAGAATAACCGTTCCGAATCCTATCCCCGCAAAAACCAGCCAGATTGTTCCCGGCTGATAGGCTTCGTGCAACATCATGTTCAACTGACGGGCATCCATTCCAAGTGTCAGGAGGGATTCATTGAACAGGACGGCATCATCCATATTTTCTATCTGATCCATTGACCTGTAACCATTGGTATCGAGGTAATCGCGCAAAAATAAAAACTTATCCGACATGCTGCCATACAATTTACCCGACAGCAACCCTCCGAGCACATTTCCTCCGGCCACCGGCAGAAAACTGTATCCCATATACAAACCAACTTTCTCAGGTGGAGCAATCCCACTGATATACTCCTGAATCCTGGGTGAGCTGGCCATCTCGCCAAAAGCAAGCATCACCAGACTGAGTGCAACATACCATCCGGTTACGTAAAAATACAGCTGTCCAATGGCCAATGCCACAACAAAAATACCTCCCACCATTGACCTGACCGGTTTTACACCTTTCAGAAATGCTGACATTAACAATTGAAACAGTATAATGGTAAGCGCCGGAATATTGATCATCATCTCGGGCCTGATCAGTCCGGCTCCCTCCTCTTTCGACCCGAAAACCCGCCGGAGAAATCCGAGTTTTTCGTAGATCACGGTTGTGTCCGTCCACTGCCCAATATAAACCGGCACAGTGAAGAACAGCTGCATGTACATGGTCCAGAAGCCAATGATAATCAATAAAAATATGACAAATTTGATGTCTTTCAAAACTGTAACTGTATTCAAAGAGATGGTCCGGATCATTTGCAGGAATGTCTCTTTTGGCTCCTGCTCTCTTTTGGGCTCCCTGAAGAACAGGAGAAGAATCAGATTCACAACTATCACGGCTGAACACATCATGAAGACATATTCCCAATTGATTTCCCGCATTTTGGAGGCAGCCCAGGGGCCTATGAAACCACCGATGTTTACAATCATATAGAAGATACCAAACCCAAGTGTTTTTGTATCTGTGGTTGTAGTGCGCGAAACCGTACCGACAATCACCGGCTTAAAGATCGCTCCTCCGGCAGCGACCACCAGAAAGGCAATAAATACCGGTGCATAGGCATGAAATTGCCCCATGGCAAAGTATCCGGATGCAAGGGTCACAAAAGCGGCGATGAAGACCTTCCGAAACCCAAACCGATCGGCAATGGCACCCCCAAGAATGGGTAACAGGTACAAAACACCGGTCACCACGGCCTGCATCACTCCTCGCTGTTCCTGGCTGAAACCAAGCCCTCCTTTGGACACAGGATCGGTCAGGTACACCGACAGCACGGCAAACATCCCATAATAAGCCCAGCGTTCAAATAATTCCATGGTATTGGCTATCCAAAAGGTACGCGGGAACGACTTCAGATCATTGCGGAATGACATATACAATATTTTGGTTGCGAATTTAATTAACAGAAAGCCGCTTCATCACCGGTTCTGCCGGAACCCTATGGAATATACAAAGGCCCGTCAGGTCCAAGCGGAAGCCCGAATAACATCCAGATCACCAGCAAACCCGTCCAGAAAATACCCAGGAAGATCGAATAGGGCAACATGGTTGAGATGATCGTTCCTATACCATAGCGCTTGTCATATTTCTCGGCAAAGGTCACAATGAGTGCAAAGTAGCTCATCATGGGCGTGATCAGGTTGGTGAAGGAATCTCCAATACGGAATGCTGCCTGCGTGAGTGCCGGATGATAGGGCGGGTCAATCAGCATTAGCATGGGAATGAAAACCGGAGCCATGATGGCCCACTTGGCCGACGCGCTTCCCATGAACATATTGATGACCGATGAGAGGAACACAAATCCGACAATCAGCGGAATGCCTGTAAGACCAATGCTTTGAAGCGTATGAGCGCCTTTAATCGCAAAAATAATCCCTAGATTACTGTAGTTGAAAAAATAGACAAACTGTGCGGCAAAGAACACAAGCACAATATAGCTGCCCATGGTACCCATTGATTTTCCAAGATGGCCTGCAACATCCTTATCACTCTTAATGGTGCCAACGGTAATTCCATAAGCAAGCCCTGGGAAAAAGAACATCAGCAAAATACCTATGATGATACCCCGGAAAAAGGGAGAGTGCAGAACAGATCCTGTTACCGGATCACGAAACAGACCGTTCTCAGGGATGATAGTTACTGCCAGCAGCGCCAGGGTAAGCAGTAAAGCCCAGCCGGCATTGCGCAATCCTTTTCTTTCCAAAGTGGTGAGTTGACTGATCGGCATCCGTTCCGCTGTTCCATGATACTGGCCAAGCCGCGGTTCAACCACCTTTTCAGTGACCCAGGTACCAACACCCAGCACCACAAAGCAGGATACGATCATGAAATAGTAGTTCACGGCCGGATTTACTTCCATGTCAGGGATGATCATACGCGCTGCTGATTCAGAAATTCCGGCCAGCACAGGATCAATGGAACCAATAAAAAAACTGGCGCCAAAACCACCGCTGACCCCGGTAAACGCAGCTGCCAGACCAGCCATGGGATGTCTGCCAAGCGCGTGAAAAATCATAGCTCCCAAAGGGATCAGGATCACATACCCGGCCTCTGAGGCCAGATGTGATATGATCCCCGCCAATACAATAGCACCGGTAATCAAACGTTTTGGTGCACCAAGAACCAGCGCCCTGATCATGGTTGAGAACAAACCCGACCCTTCAGCAACGCCTATTCCTATCATCACCACCAAAACGTATCCCAGGGGAGGAAACCGGAGGAAATTGTGAAGCAGGTGCTCATACATCCATCGAAAGCCGTCACTGCTCAAAAGATTCTTCGTATAGATGATATGACCATCCACAGGATGTGCAGCGTGGGTTCCGGCCATATGGCCAATCCATGAAATGAATACAACCACAACTGCCAGTCCTGCAAAAATAGTAGCAGGATGTGGTAACCGGTTGCCGATGATCTCTACATAGTCAAGTATTCTTAAAAGAAGCGTGGGTTTGCCTGTGTCAGAAGTGTTGGTTTTTTTCATCATCTCTGGCTAATTTCAAATAATAAATGCTTTAGTCGGAATAAATGAACCTTTCTCCGGTTTCATCAATCACCTTTTTTTTCCAGTTTTCGGGATAGCCAGGAAAAGCAGGTGGCTGGGGGTAGCCATAGGGATTGCGTAAAAATTCTCCTTCCTGCTCCTTTTTCATATTGCCATCAAGATATTTCACCAGCAGGAATTCACCCAACGCTTTCCATCTTTTTACAGTATAGTCGCCCATGTTGCATGAATAGTCTGTGATAAATTCCCGGGCCAGAACAGGATCACTCTCCCAAAGTGACACCGCAGCTGCATCAATCGCCGGTGTGTATTGCATGAATTTGGTTTCAAGCTCACGCTGGACTTTACGTAAATCAGGCATGACGCGGTTGTAAAAAAGATATGCGAAATGTGCCACCCTGTTAAATACCCAAAAAGCGGCATCATCAGTATAGGTAAGGATATCTCCATGACCTTCTGCCCAGGTTTCAGGAACCCTGTTAATGCCTGCGTAAAAGGGAACATACACCGTACTTCCGGCATCGTCAACCCCAAACCAGATAATTCCTCCAATGGGGTCGGGCAGCCAGTTCCTCATTTGAGCAATGTATGAAAAGCCAGTCTGTTGTGTAACGGTGACCCTTTCGTTAAAATATTCCTTACCTTCATATTTCCAGGTGAGGGGACGCCAACGGTAAGGCAGACCGTAAGGTGCAGCGCCTATATCCTGCGACATATCCAACTCCGTACCCTGCAGGTAATCGCGCTTAAAAGCCATCAAATCCTGCGGACTCAGTTTGCGGTCGGGTTTTATGAAAAGAGGCATTCTGTTGTCACGGTTCACTCCTGTTGCATAATCCCAGTACTGACCCATTTCACTGTTAACCTGGTTGAACATGCTCCAAACGCGCAACTCACAGAAGCGCAGTGCCCCAAAATTGAGTGGTGCATATACATCGCTGAAACTGAACGCTGTATCAGATCCTTCAAAATACCCCTTTTCCCTGGCGAAAGAGATCACATCGTGTGCATAGACAACCTCTATCCCCGGTTCAAAAATTTTATCGAGGTTTTTTGAGCTGATACTTCTCTTTCCGTCTTCGGATGGGAAACCCTTGATACGGGCATGGTTGGCGTGAGCCGAAATATATCCGTCGGGAATGCGGACTGCAACCCACACAGCGCCCTGGTTGGCATTGTAATACTTTTTCGTCCGGCGATCGTACCGGAGATCGGTACCTTTTCCTATCAACTCCATCAGCCATACCTCATTGGCATCGGCAATGGAGAACGATTCACCGGAGCTTGCATAACCATGGGCCTCCATCAACCCTGCAATTACCCGGATGGCTTCACGGGCTGATGTTGAACGCTGGATGGCTAAAAACATCAGGGCTGCATAATCCATGATACCGGTAGTATCAACCAATTCGGGACGGCCATCAAAAGTGGACTCACCAATGGCAACCTGATGCTCATTGATGAAGCCAACCGTCTGATAGGTATAGGGAACTTGGGGGATCTGACCAATCGGCCGGGCTGTACTCCTGTCGTAAATGGTGACCAGGCTGCCTTCGGGCCAGTGAGCAGCAGGACTGAAATACAACTCTCCATAGCGGATATGCGAGTCGGCTGCATAGGAGATCATCGTGGAGCCATCAACAGAAGCACCTTTGGTGATCAGGTAGTTGGTGCAGGCGGTAGCATCAAAATGATGACAAGAGATAAGCAGGAATAAGGCAAGAAAAAGTCTTAATAGTAGTTTCATATTCAATGAGTTAAAATGTTATTGAATCCCTGGATAGCAGGCTTCGACAAAAAAAAATGCCCTTTATAAAAGGGGCCTGGAGGCAAATTTATAGAAAATTTTTATCATCGACATGATTTTGTGCAGGCCTGCATGCAGGTTAACAGAGCCCCGGAACCATCTCACCCGTGCCAGATACTCAATGATCCAAAACCACATCAAAGGTTCTTTCCCACAAAGCGATGTTATATAAGCGCCACAGGATGGTCAGGTCAATATTTCTTGGAACGGACGAGCATGTGATCGCCGAAAGGATAGGTGAGTCCTGCAGGGTGCTGAAAATTGCTTCCCTGTCTGATAACCAGGTTTGAACCGGAGCGTTGAAACCGAATTTATTTTTGCGCCATAAAATTTCTTCCGGGAGCTGGTTCACCATACTTCTCCGTAGAATAAACTTCGTAAACCCTGACCTGATCTTCAGGTCAACTGGCAGCGAAAGTGACAATTCAACAAGCCGGTAATCGAGAAAGGGGAGCCGTGCTTCAATGGAATGCGCCATTGAATTCTTGTCTTCATATTTTAGCAAATGCGGAAGCTGGTACTTAAAAATTTCCGTCTGCTGAAGTGTCTCGAAATTGCGGAAATCCATAACATTTTCCCGTAACAATGACTGGTCAAACTCCTTCAGAATTTGTGGCCGGATGAATTTAAACCGGCTTTTTACCATTGAATAACGGAGTTTTGCACTGGTAAAATAGAAGTAATACTGTAGCAGAGTGAAAGGATCAAGTTTTGAATTTTGAGAGGCTTTAAAAAAGTTTTGCAGCTTTTTCATCCCTTTCTGTGCGTAAAGCCAGGAGACAAAATAGCGTTCATATCCCAATAAAAGTTCATCTCCTCCCTGACCGTCAAGCATAACCACTGCTCCTGATTCACGGGCTTTCTGCATCACAAAATACTGCATCACGATGGAAGGACTGCCAAAGGGCTCTTCCTGTGTTTCAATTACCTTAGGCAATATGTCACGGAATTCATCCACACCATTCTCCGAAACAATCAGGTTCAAATGACAATGGTCTGATACCATTCCGGCATATCGGCTTTCATCTGATGATTTTTCAATGGATTTACCATGAATTGCAAGAAAACGGCCGATACCACCGGAACCTGAATATAACCCTGAAGCAATGGAGGCAACGGAACTGCTGTCGAGCCCTCCGCTCAGGCAGGTTCCAACCGGAACATCCGACCGCAACCGCAGTCTTACAGAATCTGTCAGGGTCTCTCTGAATTTTTCAATCCATTCATCCTCTGTTAACAGCGAGTTGGCCTGAAGGTGTATTTCATAGTACTTTTTCATCTCAAATACTGATGACTTAAGATCAAAAATCAGGTAATGAGACTGGGGAAGCTTTTGAATGCCCGAAAAAAAAGTATCAGCGGAATACTCTTCCATTCCGGTGAACAGGTAATTGAACAGCACGCCCTTGTTTGCTTTGAATCCCGGTCTGACAGCCAGCAGTTGTCTGATCTCTGAACCAAAATAAAAGCCAGATTTATCATCCACGTAATAGAAAGGTTTGATCCCGAACCTGTCGCGGCAGCAAAAAAGAAGATTCTTCTCCTTGTCGAGGAGGGCAAAAGACCACATACCGTTGAACCGGGTGACACACTCCAGTCCCCAGTGGTCATAAGCTGCCAGGATTACCTCGGTATCCGACCGGGTTTGAAAGGTATAACCCAGTTTTTTCAATGATTCTCTGATCTCAATGAAATTGAAGATTTCCC